>JALZBL010000461.1 GCA_030947395.1 Actinomycetota bacterium
ATGCTGCTGGACCACGTGGGCCGCCGGGCCGACGCGGCGGCGGTCGAAGCCGCCGTCGCGGCCGACCTGCTCGCCCGGACGGCGGGTACGCCGAGCTCCACGACCGAGATCGGTGACCGGCTCGCCACCGCGGTCGCGGGACGCTGACCTGCGGGCGGCGGCGCAGCGATCCCGTTCCTCACTGGCCGGGCTGGCGGGCTGGGCACCGACGGGAGGCCTGTGTCACACTGGGCCCGTGCAGCGCTTCGGCATTATCGGCTAGCGCGCCGGCCCGGCCATCCCGCCGAATCGACGCGCCGACCCTCCGCGACCATCGCGGGGGGTCTTTTGTTTTGCCTCGCCGGCTCGCTGCTACCCGCTCGCCGCTCGCCCGCCCGTCCCGACCGATCGACTGAGGACCGCCCGCCATGCAGACCGACGCCTTCCACGTCTTCGACACCACCCTGCGCGACGGGGCCCAGCGCGAGGGCATCAGTTACTCGGTGGCCGACAAGCTGGCCGTCGCCCGGTTGCTCGACCAGGTCGGCGTCGGCTTCATCGAGGGCGGCTGGCCGGGAGCCCTGCCGAAGGACACCGAGTTCTTCGCCCGGGCCGCCGACGGCGAGCTCGCCCTGAAGCACGCGGTGCTGGTCGCCTTCGGTGCGACCCGCAAGGCCGGCGTCGCGGTCGAGGACGATCCGCAGGTGCAGGCCCTACTGGACTCGCGGGCCGCAGTGATCACGCTCGTCGCCAAGTCCGACGTCGAACACGTCACTGGCGCGCTGCGGACCACGCTGGAGGAGAACCTGGCGATGGTCTACGACACGATCGCTCACCTGCGCGGCCACGGCCGGCGCGTCTTCCTCGACTGTGAGCACTTCTTCGACGGCTACCGGCACGACCCGGGCTACGGCGTGCAGGTGCTGGCCGCGGCCCAAGCCGGCGGGGCCGACGTCGGCGTGCTCTGCGACACGAATGGCGGCATGCTGCCCATGGGTGTCGCCCGGGTGGTGGCCGACGTCGCGGCGCGGGCCGACATCCGGCTCGGCATCCACACCCAGGATGACACCGCCTGCGCGGTGGCCAACACGTTGGCCGCGGTCGAGGCCGGCGCCACCCACGTGCAGGGAACGGCCAACGGCTACGGCGAGCGGACCGGCAACGCCGACCTGTTCGCGGTCATCGCCGGCCTGGTGACCAAGATGGACCTCGACGTACTGCCCGACGGGTGCCTGGCCGAGCTGAGTCGCGTCGCCCACGCCGTCGCCGAGATCGCCAACCTCGCGCCGGACACCCATCAGCCCTACGTCGGGGCGTCGGCGTTCGCGCACAAGGCGGGGCTGCACGCGTCGGCGATCAAGGTTGCGCCCGAGATGTACAACCACCTGGACCCGACCGTCGTCGGCAACTCGCAGCGGATCCTGGTCACCGAGATGGCCGGCCGCGCGTCGGTCGAGCTCAAGAGCGCCGAACTCGGGGTTGACGTGACCCGGCGCCCGGACGTCGTCGGCACCGTGGTCAACCGGGTCAAGGAGCGCGAGGCCAGCGGCTGGTCCTACGAGGCGGCCGACGCCTCCTTCGAGCTGCTGCTGCGCGACGAGCTGGACGGGCCGTCGGAGCCCTTCGAACTCGAGTCCTACCGGGTGATCGTCGACCGCGACGCCGGCGGCGAGGTGCGCTCCGAGGCCACCGTGAAGGTCACGGCGGACGGTCGACGGGTGATCGCCACGGCCGAGGGGAACGGACCGGTGAATGCCCTCGACCTCGCCCTGCGCCAGGCCCTGCACGGCGCCTACCCGCGCCTGGCCGACTTCGAGCTGACCGATTACAAGGTCCGGATCCTGCCCGGCAAGCACGGCACTGATGCCACCACGCGGGTCCTCGTGGACACCTCCGACCGCCGGCGCGAATGGACGACGGTGGGTGTGCACCCCAACGTGATCGAGGCGTCATGGCTGGCCTTGGAGGACGCCATTCGCTACGGGCTGTTGTCGGCGCATAGTCGGGCCGGTTAGCCCGGGCGAGCGAGCGTAGCCGCGTGACGGGGTCAATCTGTCCCGCACCCCGCACCCCGCACCCCGCACCCCGCACCCCGCACCCCCGCAC
>JALZBL010000462.1 GCA_030947395.1 Actinomycetota bacterium
GCGCCTCACCGTCACCGCCGTCGGGCTGACCGTGCGTTCGCCGGCGCGAACGGCGATCCTGCCGTGGTCGCAGATCCAGGCGGTCCGGGTGGACGAGAGAACGCGCCTCGGCCTGGCGGCCAGGACCCTGGAGATCGATCTCGGCGCGGACCTGCTGGTGTTCGGACGGCGGTCGTTGGGTACCGATCCCCGCGACGTCGCCGCGATCATCGCCGGCTTTCGGGGCCCGATCACACCGCCGTGAGCGGGAAGGTGACCGTGCGGATCACGACGACGAGCACCAGCACCGCCGTCAGGGCACTCAGCGCACCCACCTGGACGCGTGCGTCGAGGCGCTGACTGCGTTGCGGCCAGCCGATGAGGCAGGACGCGGCGAGGCCGCCGACGACGAAGCCACCGAGGTGACCGAGGATCGAGATACCCGGGATGGTGAACGTCAGCACGAAATTGAAGGCCACCGTGATCGCGAGCGTGCGCACGTCCAGGTTGAGCCTGCGACCCAGCAGCAGGGCGGCGGCGAAGAGGCCGTAGACCGCACCGGAGGCCCCGGCCACGGCGACGAAGTGGTCCCCGAACACGTACTCGCCCAACGACCCGCCGAGGGCGGCCAACGCGTACACAACCAGGAACCGCCACCACCCGAGCGTGCGCTCGAGGAACGGCCCGACGACCGCGAGCGCCAGCATGTTCAACAGGAGGTGGGTCAGATTGATGTGCAGGAAGGCCGCCGTGACGAGCCGGTAAAGCTCGTTGCCCCTGGAATCCGAGCCATGCGCCACCAGATACGGCTCGAGGATCCAGTTCTGGAAGAGCCCCGACGGCGAGGGGTTGTTGATGCTGCTGTGCGCCCCCGCGACACAGAGCAGGTAGACGACGACATTCGTGGCCACCAGCGTCCAGGTGGCGTAGGCCTGAGCCTGCGGCCGCAGCGGCGCACCGGCAACCGTGCGGGGTAGCCGGACGGTCTTGTTCGCCAGTACGACGTCATCCGGGCAGTGGAACCCGACCGAGGCTGGTCGCATGCATTCCGGGCAGATCGGACGGTTGCACCGAATGCACCGCACGCCGGTCTCGCGCATCGGGTGGCGGTAGCAGCGGGCCAGCCCGGTGGTCGGGGCCGGTTCGGATTGCGCGGTCATGCGGGAAGGGTCATGACGCTCGGGTGGTCACGCTGCCGGGTCGACGGTGATCGATGTGATGGTGATGTCGGTCTTCGGTTTGTCGGCCCGCCCGGTCGGCGAAGCGGTGATGGCGTCGACGACGGCCCGGCTGTCCGCGTCGGCGACCTCGCCGAAGATGGTGTGCTTGCGGTTCAGGTGCGGCGTGCGGGCCACCGTGATGAAGAACTGGGAGCCGTTGGTGCCCGGCCCGGCGTTGGCCATGGCGAGCAGGTAAGGACGATCGAAGACCAGCTCGGGGTGGAACTCGTCACCGAACTGGTAGCCCGGCCCCCCGAAGCCCTGCCCGAGCGGATCACCGCCCTGGATCATGAAGTTCGGGATCACCCGGTGGAAGATCGTGCCGCTGTACAGCGGCGCGGTGCTGCTGGCGCCGGTACCCGGGTGCTTCCACTCCTTGCTTCCCTCAGCCAGGCCGGTGAAGTTGGCCACCGTCTTCGGTGCGTGATTGCCGAACAGGTTGACCCTTATGTCACCGGCAGTGGTGTGCAGCGTCGCGGTCTGCGTGAACACGGGAACCGTCACTCCTGTCAAACGGGGCGCACTCGGGTGGAGACGCCGGATCGCACCGGCCGCCGGATCGCGCCGGCCGGAACGCGGGTCCGCCCAATCCTGCCACGCCATCCGAGGAGGGGTGACGCCCCGAACCGCTCGCCCCAGCCGGCGACCCGCAGGCACTAGGGTCCTGTGCGATGAACCGACCGTGAAGTCAGCGAAGAGGAGGCGCCGTGAGGACGCACAAGAACCCCGACGTGGCCGCCGCTCTGCACGAGCTCGGCGACAGCACCCGCCACGTCGCCGCCGAAGTGGCCGACGCGGCCGTCGAGCGGGCTTCCGCGGCGCGCGGCGCCGTCGTCTCCGGCGGCCGTCGAGCCGCCCGACGGGGCCGCAAGGCGGCCGCAAAGC
>JALZBL010000463.1 GCA_030947395.1 Actinomycetota bacterium
GCGTCGCGGTGGCCGTCGTGCTGGTGGTCGTCGGCGACCTGTTCGTGCTGCGCACCCGTCTGCTCCGACGCCGGGTGTTCTGGGCCAGCTACGGCATCGTGCTGGGCTTCCAACTGGCGGTGAACGGCGTCCTCACCGGCTTGGGGATCGTGCGCTACGACCTCCACCGCATCCTCGGTCCGCACCTGGTGTTCGCCCCGATCGAGGACGTCGGGTTTGGCTTCGCCCTCGTCACGGCCACCTTGTCCGCATGGGTGTGGCTCGGCCGGCGCGCCGGGCTCGCAGCGCACGGACCAGGCCCGGCAGCGCCACCCGCAGGCGCCGCGCCCGGCCGACGCTGACCCGCCGATCGAGCACGCGGTAGTCGGCCGCCTCGACCGCGGCGAGGATGTCGCCGTAGAGGGTGAAGGCGGTGCGCACGCAGTGGCGTGAGACCGGCTCGAGCAGCTCGATTCCGGGTTCGGCCTCGGCGTAGATCGCCCGGGCCCGTGCGATCTCGTGGCCCAGGGCGGACCGGATCCCCGGAGTGACGACCCGCCGCTGCAGCTCGTCGGCGGAGACGCCGGCTGCGTGCCAGGTCTGCTGCGGCAGGTAGACCCGGCCGCGATCGAGGTCTTCGCCCACGTCACGGATGAAGTTCGTGAGCTGAAAGGCGACCCCGAGGCGCGCGGCGTACGGTTCGGCCTCGCCCGACGGCGCGACGGTGCCCAGGACCGGCACGAGTTGCCGGCCGATCACCGCGGCGCTGCCGTGCATGTAGCCCATCAGATCCTCGAACGTCTCGTACCGGGTCACCGTCAGATCCGCGCGCATCGAGTCCAGGAAGTCCGAGAACAACGACGGATCCAGGTCGTAACGGCGGGCGGTGTCGCTGACCGCACGACACGATGGATCCTCGGCCGTGGCGCCGCGCCGGAAGTCCGCGGCGAACCGAACCAGTTCTGCGGCTCGCTGGTGCGGCCCGCGCCCGTCGGCCGTGTCGTCGACGATCTCGTCGGCGGTCCGGGCGAAGCCGTACAGCGCGTGCACGGCCGACCGCCGCTCGGGCGGCAGCAGGCGGGTGGCCAGGAAGTACGTGCGTCCGTGGCCGGCGGCCAACCGGCGACAGTGCTGGTAGTCCGACCGCAGCCGCGGGTCGGTGATGCCGGCGGCGTCGAGCTCGCTCACGTCGACCGGTCCCGTCAGCCGGCGATCCGGCCAGCGGTCGGGCCGGCGTTAGGACCGGTGATGCGCTCGGCGGCCAGGCGCCCGGACAGCAGCACCATCGGTACCCCGACTCCGGGTTGGGTGTTGGCGCCGCAGAACACCAGGTTCTCGACGTGGCGGGAGAGGGTGGGTGCCCGGAAAGGCCCGGTCTGACTCAAGCGGTGGCTGGCCGAGAATGGCGCGCCGGCGGCCAGTCCCGACGCCTCCCAGTCGGCCGGCGTCACCAGCTGCTCGACCTCGATGCCGTCGGTGATCGCGCCGAGGCCCCGGCGCTGCAACGTGGCCAGCATCTCGTCGCGGTAGCGCGGCCCCTCGGTGGACCAGTCGAGGTGCGGTGCGGTCATCGTGTTGGGCGTCGGGAAGAGGACGTAGTGGGTCTGCTTGCCTGGCGGGGCGAGGGATGGATCGGTGAGCGAGGGGTTGCTGATCAACAGTGAGGGGTCGCTCATCAGCTCGCCCCGTTCGATGATCTCATCGAACGTGCGCTCCCAGGCCTGGCCGAAGTCGATGGTGTGGTGCCGCCCGCTCTCCTCGCGCCCGCTGCCGCCGAGGTGCAGCAGCGCGCACGACGGCGAGTAGCGCAGCCGGCCCACCGACCGGGGCGTCGGGACATCGGCCAGCATGGTGTCGTAAGCCACGGGGAGATCGGCGTTGACGACGACCACGTCGGCCGCGATGCGTTCGCCGGTCGCGGTGACGACCGCCCGGGCCCGCCCGTCACGGACCTCGATCCGTCGGACCTCGGTGCCGTAGCGGAACTGGACGCCGTGCTCGGCCGCCGCCGCGGCCATCGCCACGGGCACGGCGTGCATTCCGCCGCGGGGGAACCACACGCCCCGCACGCAGTCCATGTAGGAGATGACGGCATAGATGGCCA
>JALZBL010000464.1 GCA_030947395.1 Actinomycetota bacterium
GGGCGCCAACGCCCTCGGGGCCATGCTGGGTGTCCGGCTCTGCGCGGCCAGAGCGCGCCCGCGCATCGCGGCAGGGCTGATGATCGCCGCGCTCACCGCGGCCAGTGAATGGCAGGGCTTCTCCCGGATCATCGACGCGGTGCCGGTGCTGCGAGCACTGGATCGATGGGGACGCGCGCCTTCGTGAACGTCGGGCCGGACGTGGCGGCGTGAAACGCCCGGCGGCCGTCCCGACCGGTCGTCGGCTGGTGCGAGCGGCCGTCCTGATTGCCGCGGTCACCGCGCTGGCTCGCGTGGCCGGCTTCGCTCGAACCGCCGCCTTCGGCCGCGGTGTCGGGACGGGGTGTGTCGGGTCGGTGTACCAGACCGCCAACTACGTACCCAACATTGTCTTCGACATCGTGGCCGGGGGAATGCTGTCGGCCCTGGTGGTGCCGATCCTCGCCCCGGTCCTGGCCGCCGGTGACCGCGAGCGCGCCGACCGGTTGGTCTCGGCCCTGCTGACCTGGGCGCTCGTGGTGCTCGTCCCGGTGGCGGTCGCCGTCGCCCTCGCCGCCGGTCCGATTATTGAGGTCCTGCTCGGCCCCGAGGACGGGTGCCCCGGCGCGCACGGCCTCGGGACCCGGATGCTCGTGGTCTTCGCCCCCCAGGTCGTCTTCTACGGCATCGGTGTTGTTCTCGGCGGGATACTCACCGCCGGCGAGCGGTTCGCCTGGCCAGCCATCGCCCCGCTGCTGTCCAGCCTGGTGGTGATCGGCGTGTACGTCGCGTACTGGGCCCGGGTGGGCAGCGGCCGCGACGCGCTGGGCCTGCCGCGCGACGCCGAACTGCTGCTCAGCATCGGCACCACGGTCGGCGTCGTCGTACTTACGCTCTGCCTGGCGCCGGCGGTCCGGCGCACCGGCATCCGCTGGCACCCGACCCTGCGCTTTCCCTCCGGTGTCGCCGGCACGGTCCGGGTGGCGGCCGGAGCCGGGGCGGCGACCCTCGCCGCCCAGGAGCTGTCCTCGGCGGTGATGATCCGGCTGGCCAACTCCGACACCGCCCGCGGGACCCTGGTGGCCGTGACGCTGGCTCAGACGGTGTTCCTGCTGCCCTGGGCGGTGCTCAGCCTCCCCATTGCGACCGCCGCCTTCCCCCGCCTGGCGGCGTACTGGGGCGCCGGTGACCGGGCCGCCTTCCGGCGGGGCGCAGATTCGAGCGTGGCCGCGGTCATCGTGGCTGCGGCCGGTGGCACCGCGGTTCTCGTGGCGGTGGCCGAACCGTCCGGGATCGTGCTGCTCGGGCCCGGTGCGGCCGCCCTGCCGGCTTTCGCCCCGGCGACGGTCGGGTTCGCCCTCGGCCTGCTCGGCTGGTCGCTCGTCGCGATCCTGGCCCGGGTGTCGTATGCGGCCGGACAGGTGCGAGCCGCGGCGGCGGCGCAGGTGGTCGGCCAGGTGACGGTGATCCTGGCCGACGTCGGGCTGAGCACGAGCGTCGCACCGGAGCGGCGCGCCCCGGTCCTCGCGGTCGGCAATTCGATCGGCGTCACGCTCGCGGCGATCGGCCTCATCGTCGTGGCCCGGCGAACCGGTGCCTTGGCTCGGAGCCCTCGGCTGAGACGGGCGTTGCTGGGGGCCATATCCGCGGCCTCGGTCGCCGCGCTGGCCGGTTGGTTGGTCGGGCGGCGCGCTGAGGGAGCCGCCACCCCGGCGGCCATCGGACACGCGCTGCTGGCCGCCGCCGTAGCGGCCGTGGTGTTCCTGGCCGTGCTGAGCGCGATCGATCCGGCGACGAGGCAGGATATGCGGCGGCGGTTGCCGTGGATGGGCGGGTCGAGCTCCCAGGGCGAGCATGACGAAGCGAAGGTGACGAGCCACCGTGACTGACCCGACCGACCGGGTCCGAGCGAGCGTGACCGACTCCGTGCGGCGGCCGCCGCTCGTGCAGGTACTGGCAACGAGTACCGGCGGCGTCGGAGTGCACGTGCTTTCCCTGGTCCGCGCGCTGGCTGCCGACGGCTGGCCGGTGACCGTGGCCGCGCCCGAGTCCACCCACGCGGTCTTCGACTTCGCCGCGGCCGGCGCCACGGTCAAGTTG
>JALZBL010000465.1 GCA_030947395.1 Actinomycetota bacterium
TCCAGTCGTCGCGCCCGCTGTTGGCCATCCCCCACGGGTTGCCCTTGTTCTCGATGTTGCGCAGCATGACGCCGGCCTCGGACGGGAACGCCGACTCGATCAGCACCTGGTAGCGGCGCATGTCGACGATGTGGTCGATGTGCTCGATGTCGACGGGGCACTGCTCCACGCACGCCCCGCAGGTCGTGCACGACCACAGCACGTCGGGGTCGATGACGCCGCCCTGCTCGAGCGTGCCGACCAGCGGGCGTTCGTACTGGGCCGGGTTGGACCCGGTGATCCGCCCGAAGCCGGACTCCGGCACGCCGTGCGGGAGGGCGCCGGTAGAGCCGGTGCCGGCGTCGGAACTACCACCTTCCTCGATGCCGGTCGCCGCCGTCGCCGGGCCATCGAGCAGATAGGGCGCCTTGGCGAAGAGGTGATCGCGCAGGTCCATGATCAGCAGTTTGGGCGACAGCGGCTTGTCGGTGTTCCAGGCCGGGCACTGGGACTGGCACCGTCCGCACTCGGTGCAGGTGGACAGGTCGAGCATGCCTTTCCAGGTGAAATCCTCGATCTTGCCCTTGCCCAGCACGGCGTCGTCGTCGAGGTTCTCGACGTCGGAGAAGTCGATCGGCTTCCCGGCCGGGTCAGTGACCGGCAGCAGCGCGCCGAGCCCGTCGGGCAGCCGCTTGGTGGCGACGTTGAGCGGGGCGAGGGCGATGTGCAGGTGCTTGGAGTACACGACGATGACGCCGAACACGAGCACCACGGCCACCTGGGCCAGCAGCAACAACGTCTCGAGGCCCTGGTTGTATGCGCCGTCGCCCAGCGCCCGGGACGTCAGCCAGGAGGCGAAGGCCCACTTCGAGCGTCCGTACGGGAAGTGGCCGGTGTTGAACTGCGCACCGCGCAGCCCGAGCAGCGTGAGGATGACCAGCGTGATCATCCCGAGGATGACCCAGGCCGCCCGGGTGTGCGAGCCGTAGAACCGGCTGGCCCGCTGCTCCCGATCGGGCGCGTGCCGCAGCCTCAGGATCGCGAAGGCGCCCAGCCCGGCCAGCACCGCGACAGCGAAGAAGTCTTCGAGCAAGCCCAGCACCGGCCAGCGCCCGATGACCGGAATCGCGAAGTCCGCGCTGATCAGCAGGGCACCGTAGGCCTCGATGATGGTCAGGCCCAGCACGAGGAAGCCCCAGAAGGTGACGAAGTGCGCCACGCCGGGCACCGACCACTTCAGCAGTCGGCGCTGGCCGAAGACCTCGACGACCTGCGTTCGCAAGCGGCGGCCGAGTCCGTCGGTCCGACCCCGGTCCGGCTTGCCGGTGCGGATGAGCCGCGACAGCCAGAACACCCGGCGCCCGATCACCGCCAGGGCAAGCACGGTCAGGAGCAGGGTCAACGTGACGCGTAGGGCCATCGGCTCTCCTCGAAGTGGTGGCGTACCGGAGCCTAGTGGCCGTTACTGATCGGTAACATCGGTGGTGACCAGCCGTGAATGGCCCCGTAGCAGGCGCACTGGCCGAGGCGGACCCTGCACCGGGGCCAGCCCGGAGCGACGTGCGGGTCCTGGTTACCGTGACCGGCATGAGCGAACTCACTCCACCCCCCGTGGCCGACCGGCCGGACTTCCCCACCGGATACGGGGTGCCGACCACCTCCGCGGGGGTACTGGCCTGGGGCGACGTCGAGCGCCGACTCATCGAGGCGCGGCACTACTGGCTGGCCACGGTGCGCCCGGACGGCACCCCGCATGTCGTGCCGCGCTGGGGCGCCTGGCTCGACGGCCGGTTCTGGTACGACGGCGCTCCGACGACCCGGCACGCCCGCAACCTCGCCCACAACCCGGCCTGCTCGCTGAACCTGGAGAGCGGCACCGAGGCGGTGATCGTCGAGGGTCGCTCCGCACCCACCCGAGCCGATCCCGACGGGCTCGGCGCCCGGATCGCCGCCGCGTTCGCCAAGTACCACGAGCTGGGGTACGCGCCCGCGGCCGACGCCTGGGCCGGCGCGGAGGGCGGCGGACTGCGGGTCCTCACACCGAGCCGGGCGCTGGCCTGGTTCAGCTTCCCGACCGACGCCACCCGGTTCCGCTTCCC
>JALZBL010000466.1 GCA_030947395.1 Actinomycetota bacterium
GCCGTTGGTACCGCGGCTGCGCCGCCGCCGGTGCCCGGGAGCGCCGTCAGTGGGGCTGGTCCTTGGTCAGGTGCAGCAACCAGTCGCGGTCGGTCCGGATCAGCGCGTATCGCCGGCCACCGGCCACCCCGTGCAGCACGAAGACGAACCGGTGGTCGTTGCGCTCCTCCTCCTGCCACCAACCGATGTCGGCGATCGACTTGTCGGCGTCCTCGTAGGTCAGGTGATCCAGGTCGTGGTCGGGCACCGAGACGGCCAGCCGGTTCCTCCGGGGGCTGTCGGGTAGCCCCTTCGGAAGGGCCCACGACCGCAACACGCCGTTGTCCTCGAGCCGCAGGTCGAAGTGGTGACGGGGCTTTCGGTGCTCGTGCAGCACGAAGGACGGCCGTGCACTCGGCTCGCTGTCGGCCATCGGATCGGGATCGGTCATGGCCGCGAGGCTATCGCCGGCGGAGCTAGGCGCCGATAGCTCACAAAGGGGTGGCGGTCAAGCCCCAGCGGCTATCTGTTGAGACGAAGCCGTTGTGCACAGCGCAGCGGATGAGAGCTGTCCTCCGGCGATGCACCGCGTACGATCGAACACGTGTTCGATAGGGAAGCCCAAGAACGGGTCACCGAAACGACGGCGCCCGCCGCCCTCGTCTCGTTGGAGTGGGCGGTTGACGAGCTGCTGCGGTGCGACCTCACCCGGCTGGATCGAGACGACCTGTTTTCGGTCGTGCGCGGTTTCGAAACCCAACGGCGGCGCGCCGCGGCGGTGGCCCACATGATCACCGCCGAGCTGGAGGCTCGCGACGCCGCGACCGACGTCGGTGCCCGGGATACCGCCGCGCTCCTGGTCGCCCTGATCCACATCGCGCCGTCCGAAGCTAGCGCCCGGGTACGCGCGGCGCGGAACCTCGCTCCGGGCAGAGCGCTGGGCGGCGCGGTGCTACCGCCGCTGTTCCCGGTGGTTGCCGCCGCGCAGTGCGCCGGCCTGATCGGCGAGCGAGTGGCCGCGGTGATCACAAGCACCATCGAGGAGCTGCCAGAGAGGATTCGCGACGAGCACTCCGAGCGGGTCGAGCGGGTGCTGGTCGAGCAGGCCGGCCAGCTGCACGTAGGGCAGGTGGCGCAGCTGGGCCGTCGAATCGGTGACATCCTCGACCCGGACGGGACGCTGGCCGAACCGGCCGATCACGCCCGCCACCGTGATTTCACGCTGCAGCCGCGCCGCGACGGCGGCGCGGATGTGCGCGGTCGCCTGGACCCGGCGACGAGCGCGATCTGGCAGGCCATCCTCGCCACGCTGGGCCGCCCGCTGCCGGCCAGCGACGGGGCTCCGGACGGCCGGCGCGCAACCCAACGCCGTCACGACGCGCTGCATGACGCCGGCCTGCGGTTGCTGCGCTCGACGACGTTGCCCGACACCGGTGGAACGCCAACCACCCTGACCTTGATCGGCTCGGCCGCCCCAGCCGATACCGGACCCAGGCTGATCCAAACCGGCTACGGCGCCCTAGCCGCCACGGCCGCGATGACGCATCTGTTCGACGAGATTCGCCTCGTCGCCGTGGCCACCGACGACAACGGCGCGGTTACCGAAGCCGGTGAGGCGCTCAGGTGCGCCAGCCCGGCTCAGCGGCGCATTCTCGCCGCCCGCGACCGCGGATGTACGTTTCCCGGCTGCACGGTGCCCGCGGCCTGGTGTCAGGCCCACCACGTTCGGCCCTGGAACGACGGCGGCCTGACCCGAATCGCCAACCTCGCGCTGGTCTGCGGACATCACCACCGCAGCTTCACCACCACCGGGTGGAGCTGCGAGATGATCAACGCAGTGCCCCATTGGCGACCGCCAGCCTGGATCGACCCCGAACGACAACCCCGTCGAAACACCGCGATCCACCTGCCGTTCGAGTTCACAGCACCGGCAACCAAAACTTCTGAGCCAGTCGACGCCCCCGATCGCGTGTCGCCGGTTCGCAACCCGGCCGGGTCCGACGCGCCCCGCTCCGACCCGCCCCGCTCCGACCCGCCCGGCTCCGACCCGCCCGGCTCCGACCCGCCCCGCTCCGACCCGCCCGGCTCCGACC
>JALZBL010000467.1 GCA_030947395.1 Actinomycetota bacterium
TGGCCACCATGCCCGGGCCGCGCGCGCGGCCGCGGGAGACGGTGAGGCCGGACGTGTCGGAGTGCAGCCGGATGCCGGACAGGCGCCGGCCGGTCAGCACCGCGACGAATCCGTGCGAACCCTCGTGGGCGATAGTCACCAGATGGCGGGTGCGCCGCCACGACGGGCGCACGAGCACCAGGGCCACCGCGATGACCAGCGTGGCAAGGATGACCGCGCCCGGCGGGTCAGCCTGGACGCCGAGCACCCGCTCCCAGACCGCCCGGACGACGGTCAGCGGTTGACGAGGTGGCCGAGCACGTCCTGGCGCGTCACCACGCCGGCCGGCTTGCCGTCGATGTGGACCAGCAGGGCGTCGGCGGTCTCGAGTTCCTTGACCGCGGCCGATACCGGCTCGCCGGAACCGATGATCGGCAGCGGCGGCGACATGTGCCGCTCGAGGGCGTCGGCCAGTGACGCGGTGCCGGTGAACAGGGCCTCCATGAGCGCCCGCTCGGAGACGGCACCCACCACCTCGCCGGCGGTGATCGGCGGCTCGGCATTGACCACCGGCATCTGGGACACGCCGTACTCACGCAGGATGTCGATGGCCTCACGCACCGTCTCGTTCGGGTGGACGTGCACCAGCTGCGGGGTCGCCCCGGTCTTGCCGTAGAGCACCTCGCCGACGCTGACCTCCGCGCTGGTCGTGACGAAGCCGTAGTCGCTGAGCCAGTCGTCGTTGAAGATCTTCGACAGGTAGCCGCGGCCACCGTCGGGCAGCAGCACCACCAGCACGTCGTCCGGGCCCAGCCGGCCGGCCACCTCGATCGCCGCCGCCGCGGCCATGCCGCAGGAACCGCCGACCAGCAGACCCTCCTGCCGGGCCAGCGCGCGGGTCACCTCGAACGAGCGGGCGTCGCTGATCGCCACGATGTTGTCGCAGATGGTGCGGTCGTAGGTGTCGGGCCAGAAGTCCTCGCCGACGCCCTCGACGAGGTAGGGGCGCCCGGTGCCGCCGGAGTACACCGACCCCTCGGGGTCGGCGCCGATGACCTGCACCCGCCCGCCGGAGGCTTCCTTCAGGTAACGTCCGGCGCCGCTGATCGTGCCGCCGGTGCCCACGCCGGCCACGAAATGGGTGATGCGGCCCTCGGTCTGCTCCCACAGCTCGGGCCCGGTGGTCTCGTAGTGCGCGCGGGGGTTGTTCGCGTTGGCGTACTGGTTGGGCTTCCATCCGCCCGCCGTCTCGCGGGCCAGCCGGTCGGAGACGCTGTAGTAGGAGCGCGGGTCCGCCGGCGCGACGGCGGTGGGGCAAACGACGACGTCGGCCCCGTAGGCCCGCAGCGTATTGATCTTGTCTGTACTCACTTTGTCCGGGCAGACGAAGATGCAGTGGTAACCGCGCTGCTGGGCGACGATGGCCAGCGCCACCCCGGTATTACCTGACGTCGGCTCCACGATCGTCCCACCGGGCGGCAGCTCACCTGAGGCTTCGGCGGCGTCGATCATCGGCATGGCAATGCGATCTTTGACCGAGCCCCCGGGGTTGAGGTACTCAACCTTGGCCAGCAGAAGTGGACGCCGGTCGGGCGGCAAGTGGTCCGTGAGAGTCCGCAGCCGAACGAGCGGGGTGTTGCCGATGAGCTCGACGACCGACTCGCTGTAGCGCATGCGGCCAGGCTAACCCCGCCGAAGTCGTGACCGCCCGTTCGTCCGCGTCGCCTATTCTCGGCAGCCGTTGCTCTGCGCCGGTCAACCCGAAAAAGGGAGGTTTGCCGTGTCCCGCGCCTCGCGCGCCCGCCGGATCGCCACCGTCGCGGCTTACGGCGGCGGTTCACTCGGCGCGATGGCCGGTGCCTTCGCCGGTGTCGTCTACGGCCAGACCAAGCTCGCCCGCCGGCGGATTCGCCCGACCGAGACGCCCCCGCCGGTGGCCGACGGGATCTGGACCGCGCCCGGGGTGGCCACCGACGGCGAGCCGCTGCGGGTCGCGGTGCTCGGCGACTCCTCGGCGGCCGGCTACGGGCTGCTCGATTCTGCCGAGACGCCGGCCGCGGTGCTGGCTCGCGGGTTGTCGGCGATGGCCGGGC
>JALZBL010000117.1 GCA_030947395.1 Actinomycetota bacterium
GTCCGGCGGTCGGCTCCCTGCTGGCCATGTCCTTCGTCGGCCGGCTCACCGCGCACATCGGCACGGCCGCGGCGACGCGCGGGTTCGGGTGGTTCTTCTGTGCGGTCGGCTGGCTCAGTGGCCTGGCCACGTCGCTGCCCATGCTGTGCGGGCTGCTGCTGCTGTGGGGCATCGGCATCGGCGGTATGGACGTATCGATGAACGCGCAGGCGGTCTCGGTCGAGAAGGCCTACCGGCGCCCCCTCATGTCCGGCTTCCACGCCGCCTGGAGCCTCGGCTCCCTGTTCGGCGCGGGAGTCGGCACGCTGGGCGCCGTGTTCGCCGTTCCCGTCGTCGGGCAGCAGGGCGCCTTCGCCGGGGTGCTGGCGGTGGCGGTGGGCTGGGCGTCGCGGTCCTACGTCGCCGACCCGCAGCCCGATCCGGAACCGGACGCGGGCCAGGCCGATCCGGCCGCGTCGGCCGTCAACGCCGGTGGCCGAGGCCCTCGCTACCCGATCAACCTCCGGTTGATGCTGCTCGGCCTGGGCGGCATCTGCGCGATGCTGAGCGAGGGCTCGGTGGCCGACTGGAGCGGGGTGTTCCTGCGCGACTCCCTCGGCGCCGCGGCCGGCCAGGTCGGTCTCGGTTTCGCCGCATTCATGGCCATGCAGACCACCGGCCGGTTGCTGGGTGACCGGTTCATCCAGCGCGTCGGTCGCATCCGCGGGCTGAGCGTGATGGCCGCGACCGGCGCGCTCGGGCTGGCGCTCGGGCTGGCCGGCCACACCGTGGCCACCGCGGTGTTCGGCTTCGCCGTGCTTGGTCTCGGCCTGTCGATCGCCGTCCCGGTCTCGTTCAGCGCCGCGGCCGACGGCCGGGTCCACGCCGGCCCGGCGATCGCGGTGGTGGCCTCGATGAGCTACACCGGCTTCCTGATCGGTCCGACGGCGATCGGCTTCCTCGCCCAGGCGACCAGCGTCTCGACCGCGTTGTGGATGGTTCCCATCATCACCGCGATCGGCGGGGCGTCCGCGGTCATCGGTCTGCGCCGATCGACCTGATCTCAGTTGTGCGCACTCTCGACAACACCTGGGACTGCTCGGTCCGGCCTGACCGCTCAGTCGACGTCGGCCGGCGAGAGCGGCTCGGGCGCCTTGGCCCGCACGGTCAGCACCAGACCGCATAGCAGGAGGACGAGCCCGGGCACCGCCCAGATCTGCGGCGTCTGGTGCAGCCAGACGGCGGCGATCACCGCCGCACCGGGCGTCTCGATGAGGATGGCCAGGCCGACGAAGGTGGCACTCGCCGAGCGCAACACCACGTTGATCAGGGTGTGGCCCAGGATCTGCGCCGAGACGGTCACGGCAACGATGAGCACCCAGGCCCGGGCCGGATAGCCGCCCAACGGGAGCCGCCCGATCAGGCAGGCGCCGAGCAATCCGACCGAACACACCGAATAACACACCGCCGTATAGGCCGCGGCCGACATGGTGCGCCGGGCCCGGGCGCCGGCCGTCACGTATCCGGCGGCGGCGGCGCCACCGGCGACCGCCAGCGCGTCACCGGCCAGGGCACGGGTCGACGTCCCCAAGTCGGCGCCGGCGATGAGCGCCGTCCCGACGACGGCCAGGACCATGCCGAACCAGGCCGCGCGGGGCAGGCGGCGACCCAGGGTCGTCGCGTACAGGGCGCTGAAGATCGCCTGCGTGGAGACCAGCGCCGTGGCCGAGGCAACGGAGGTGAATCCGAGCGAGGGGACCCAGGTGCCGAAGTGCAGGGCGAGCAACCCGCCGGCGAGTACCGCCACGCGCCAGGTGCGCGGATCGACCGCGGCGAACTGGCGCCAGCGGCGTACGGCGGCGAGGCTGGTCGCCCCCGCTCCGAACAGGTTGCGCCAGAAGGCGATGGCCAGAGCAGGAGCGGCCGTCGCGGCCATGATCGGCCCGGACGCGGAGACGCCGGCCAGCGCCACCACGAGCAGGGCGGCATCACGCGGGGGCGGCAGGGCGAGCGACTCCTGCGGCTGTTCACCCATCCCGGACACCGCCGCATTGTGTCAATCGGCGGGTCAATCGGCGCTAATCAGCCTCCGGCCCGGCCGGGCGGAACCGCCGCCGGTCGAGCGCCAGCTCGCCCCGCCGGTCGATCGGCGATCACCGGTAATTGCCGCGCCGGGGCCGCAACGCCGGCGATTGGCGGTGAGGAGCCAACTAGTCTGCTGTCGTGACGACCGCGACCAGGATCTTCCTCGCGCGGATCAACGGCATCGGAGTGTTCGACCGCAGCGGCGACCAGATCGGCCGGGTCCGTGAGACGGTCGCGACGTTGCGAGTCGGTAGGCAGCCTCCGCGCGTGCTCGGGCTGGTGGTGGAGATCCAGCACCGGCACCGCATCTTCGTGCCGATGGGCCGCGTGATCAGCATCGAGCCCGACGCGGTGGTGCTGTCCTCCGGCACGGTCAACATGAAGCGCTTCGAGCGTCGACCCAGTGAGCTGCTGGTACTGGCCGAGTTGCTCGATCGCACGGTTACTACCGTCGAGACCGGCGAAACGGTCACCGTGGTCGATGCCGCCATGGAGCAGAACCGAACCCGGGACTGGGTGATCACCCGGCTCGCGGTGCGCGGCGGCAGCAGCCGGCTGACCCGTCGTCGCGGCCAGCTGTTCCAGCTCGAATGGGACGAGGTCAGCGGCCTTGCGCTGGCCGAGACCGGACAGGGCACCGACACCCTGCTCTCGCTGCTGGCCGGCATGCGCCCGGCCGATGTGGCCGCCACGCTGCAGGACATGCCGGACAAGCGGCGTCGTGAGCTGGCCGCCGCCATGCCGGATGACCTGCTGGCCGACGTGATGGAGGAACTGCCCGACGACGATCAGGTGGCGCTGCTGAGCTCCCTGGCCGACGAGCGGGCCGCCGACGTGCTGGAGGCGATGAACGACGACGACGCGGCCGACCTGCTGGGCGAGATGACCGCCGCGGAGCAGGAGCGGCTGCTGACCCTCATGGAGCCCGACGAGGCCGCGCCGGTGCGGCGCCTGCTCAGCTACGGCGACTTCACCGCGGGCGGGCTGATGACCTCCGAGCCGGTGGTGCTGCTGCCCGACGCGACGGTGGCCGAGGCCCTGGCGCTGGTGCGCAACCCCGACCTCACGCCGGCCCTGGCCGCCCAGGTCTTCGTCGTCCGGCCGCCCCAGGCCACCCCGACCGGACGGTTCCTCGGCACCGCGCACCTGCAGCGGTTGCTGCGCGAGCCGCCGTCGGCCCTGGTCAGCGGCGTGGCCGACACCGATCTCGAGCCGCTCGCCCCAGATGCCACGCTGGCCGAGGTAACCCGCTACTTCGCCACCTACAACCTGGTCGCGGCCGCGGTGGTCGACGACAACGACCGCCTGCTCGGGGCGGTCAGCGTGGACGACCTCATCGACCACCTGCTGCCCGAGGACTGGCGCGATCGCGACGCCGCTCCCCCGGCCCGGTTGGACCCAGCCCGCGGAGCCGGCCGTGGCTGACCGCCGCACCCGCCTCGACACGCCCGCCGACTCGCGCCGCGTCCCCACCCTGAACGTGGACCGGGAGGCGTTCGGTCGGCTGACCGAGCGGATCGCCCGGTTCCTGGGCACCGGCAAGTACCTGCTCGCCCAGACGGTCATGATCATCGTCTGGATCGTCTCGAACGCCGTGCCGGGACTGCCCCACTTCGACGTGTACCCGTTCGGGTTCCTCACCCTGGTGTTGTCACTGCAGGCCGCCTACGCCGCCCCGCTGATCCTGCTCGCCCAGAACCGCCAGGATGACCGCGACCGCGTCAACCTCGACCAGGACCGCGAGCAGGACCGCCAGTCCAAGGCCGACCTGGAGTACCTGGCCCGGGAGCTGGCCGCGGTCCGGCTGGCGCTGGGCGACGTGGTCACCCGGGATTTCCTGCGCTCGGAGCTGGGCCGCGACCAGCGCGAGCCGAAGAAGTCGAAGGCGAAGGAGCGCGACGCCCGGGCCGACTCGGCTTCCCGGCCGGTGTCAGGCCAACCGCAGTAGCGCCGCCACCAGTCCGGCCAGGGCGACGACCACGAGGAACGGCGCCCGCCGCCAGATGGCCACGGCGGCCACACCGACCCCCACCGTGCGGGCCGCATCGAACTGGAAGTGCCGTCCGCTGGCGAAGGTCTGCACCACGACCAGCGCCGCCAGCAGGGCGACCGGCAGCAGTTCGACCAGCCGGCGCACCCGGGCGTCGGCGAGCACCCGAGCGGGCACGACGAAACCGGCCAGCTTCAACCCGTAGCAGCCGATGACCGTCGCGATGACGAGCGACCACTCGGTGCTCACGCCGGCTCCCGAGGACGGACGCGGCCGGCGACGGCCAGCGCTCCCGTCGCGGCCAATACCGGAACGCCGGCCGGGGTGACCGGGATGAGCAATACCGCAATGACCGCGGCCAGCAGCGCGACCCTTCGTTCGAGCGCGCCCGCGCGTAACCGCGGCGCGAGCAGGGCCAGGAACGCCGCCGGGACCACGGCGTCGAGGCCGAGTCGCCCTGGGTCGCCGAGGGCCCGCGCCCCCGCCGCGCCGAGCAGGGTGAACGCGTTCCAGCAGACGTAGACCGAGCCGAACGTCCACCAGAACGCCGTGCGGGCGAGGGCGGGTCGCGCCTGCCCCACGGCCATCGCGGTGGACTCGTCGATCGTGCCCAAGGCGGCGACCAGCCGGCGCACGCCGCGCACCTTCAGCAGCGGGGCCATCCGCATCGCGTACAGGGTGTTGCGGGAGCCGAGCAGCAGACCGCCGGCCACCGCCGACACCACGCTCCCGCCGCCGGCGAGCACGCCGACCACCGCGAACTGAGTGCCTCCGGTGAACGCGAGCAACGACAGCAACACCGTCTGCAGCACGCTCAGCCCGGCGGCCATCGCGGCAGCGCCGAACGCGGTGCCGTAGGCGCCGACCGCGATGCCCACCCCGACGCAGTCTCGGATCACCCGCCGGCGGTCGTCGTCCACCGGCCGAACTGTAGCGACGGCGACACTGGGCAACGGTCACCGCCCGGCCGGGCGTACGTACGATTGACGGCGTGCCCGCCTTGACCGAAGACGCCATCCGCACCGCCCTCGCCACCGTCCACGACCCGGAGATCGGCCGCCCGATCGACGAGCTGAACATGATCGACTCGGTGACCGCGGATTCCGCCGGCGCAGTGACCGTGCGGCTGCTGCTGACCGTCGCCGGCTGCCCAATGAAGGCGCAACTGACCCGCGACGTGACCGCGGCGGTCAGTGCCGTACCGGGGGTGAGCGCGGTCCGGGTCGATCTCGGCGTCATGTCCGACGACCAGCGCACCGCCCTGCGCCAGCAGTTGCGCGGCGGGGCGCCGGCGAGTGAGATCCCGTTCGCCCAGCCCGGCTCGCGGACCCGCGTCTACGCCGTCGCTTCGGGCAAGGGCGGCGTGGGCAAGTCCTCGGTCACGGTGAACCTGGCCGTCTCCCTCGCCGCCCGGGGGCTCTCGGTCGGCGTGCTCGACGCCGACATCTACGGCTTCTCGGTGCCGCGGATGCTGGGCGTGACCGGTAAGCCGACCCAGGTCGAGAAGATGATCATGCCGCCGCAGGCGCACGGCGTGAAGGTGATCTCGATCGGCATGTTCACCCCCGGCAACGCCGCGGTGGTGTGGCGCGGGCCGATGCTGCACCGGGCGCTGCAGCAATTCCTGGGCGACGTCTTCTGGGGCGACCTCGACGTGCTGCTGGTGGACCTGCCGCCCGGCACCGGCGACATCGCCATCTCGATCGCCCAGCTGGTGCCGTCGGCCGAGCTGCTTATCGTCACGACCCCTCAGCTGGCCGCCCGCGAGGTCGCCGAGCGGGCCGGTTCGATCGCCCTGCAGACGCACCAGCAGATCGTCGGTGTCATCGAGAACATGAGCTGGCTGGAGTTGCCGGACGGCACCCGCATGGACGTCTTCGGCACCGGGGGCGGGCAGGCCGTGTCCCAGTCGCTGTCCGCGACGACCGGGACGCGGGTGCCGTTGCTGGGCCAGATTCCCCTGGACCCGAGGGTGCGCGAGGGCGGCGACGCCGGCTCGCCCATCTGCCTCACCGCTCCCGAGTCTGCGGCGGCCACGGCGCTGGCCGGCGTGGCCGACGTACTTTCCGGCCGCCAG
>JALZBL010000468.1 GCA_030947395.1 Actinomycetota bacterium
AACTGGGCGATCTCGACTGGCGGGCGAAGAGGATCACGATCGTTGCGTGCAAGACGGGCCGGCCGTTGAGCCTGCCGCTGCTGGACGACGTCGGCTGGGCGATCATCAACTACGTCAAATACGGCCGCCCCGATACGGTCTGCCCGAAGGTGTTCGTCAAGCACCGTCACCCGTTCGACACGTTCGGGTGCGCTTCGTCGGTCGCCTCCCGGTTGTCGCGGCACGCCGCCCGCGCCGGGATCACGTTCCCGCCGGGCCAGGTCTGCGGGATGCATTCCCTGCGCGGGGCGCTGGCCGTGGCCATGATCGGCGACGGCACGCCGATGCCGGTGGTATCGGCCGTGTTGGGACACGCCTCGAGCGATACGACTCAGGCCTACTACCTGCGGTTCGACGTGGAACGGCTGCGGTGTTGCGCGTTGGACGTCGAAGACGTCACCGAACGGGCTGGGGCGGGTGAGCGCGATGCCTGAGACGACGCTGCCGGACCTGGTCGCTGACCTGGTCGCCTCACGCCACGCCGGCGGATACAGGTTCAGAGTCCAACAACGGGTTCTGCGCCAATTCGCCGACCACTGCCGGCGGCAGGGCTACCCGGACGGGTCGATCACCAAAGAAGCGGTCGAGGGGTTCCTTTACGGCCGTCACCTGCGGTCGGCCACGGTCAGGCGCAACGAGTTGGCGCTGCGCCAACTGGCCGACCACGCCCAAGCCTTCGGCTGGGACGCCTACACACCGGCCACGGCAACTCGCGTCCGGGTTCGCCACCAACCGCCGTATGTGCTCACCGACGATGAGGTGCGCCGCTTGTTCGCCGCGATCGACTCCCAGGCCATGTCCTGCTACTCGAACAAGGCGCTGGTCGACCCGGTTCTGTTCAGGGTGTTATACGGCGCCGGGCTGAGGGTCTCCGAGGCGCTGAACCTGACCCTGTCGGACGTGGACACGAACGCCGGGACGCTGCGGATCCGCGATTCGAAGAATGGTGAGAGCAGGACCACCCCGATCACCGGCCGACTTGCCGCGACCCTGGAGGCCTACACCGCGGCCGCGCACCCCGCCCCCGAGCACAGCGATTACGTGTTCTACAGCGGGGCTGTGGGCAGGCCGATCAACCAGGCGACCGTATACACCCGATTCCGCGGCTACCTGACCGACGCCGGCATCCCCCACTTCACCGGCGGCCCGCACCCGCACTCGCTGCGCCATGGCTTCGCCGTCGCCAACCTGCGACGATGGGCCGCGGACAACGCGGACCTGGCCGTGATGCTGCCCTACCTGGCCTGCTACATGGGCCACGCTGACCTTCGCGGCACCCAGTACTACCTCAGGCTGACCGCGGACGCCTACCCCGAGGTGATGGCCAAAGCCCAAATCCGGTTCGGCTACGTCATCCCCGCCCCACCCGAGGACCAGCTGTGAGCCCGCGGCCCGCGCCGCCCCCGGATCTGGCCGGGCGCTGGCTGACGAAGTTCTTCACCGACCACCTGGCCGGGGAGCGCGCAGCCTCTCCCAGGACCGTCGCCGCCTACCGAGACGCGATGAAACTGCTGCTCACCTGGTTCAAAGACGCCGAACGCATACCGCCCGAGAAGCTGCGCCTGGCCGACATCGACCGGCCCCGGGTCCTGCGGTTCCTGGACTGGCTGGAAACCGAGCGGTGCTGCTCGGCGGCCACCCGCAACCAGCGCCTCGCGGTGATCAAGTCGTTTTGCCGCTACACCGCCGTCGAGCAGCCCGAAAAGCTCGACCAGGTCACCCAGGTCCTCGCGATCCGGCAGAAGAACACCCCGGCCCCGGATCTGGGGCACCTGACTGGAGACGAGGTCAAGGCGCTGCTCGCCGAACCCGGCACGGCCAGCGCACGCGCTGTCAGAGACACCGTCCTGCTCGCCCTGGCCTACGACACCGCCGCCCGTGTCCAAGAGCTCTGCGACCTCAACGTCGCCGACATCCGCCGCTCCAAACCGATGACGGCGGCGATCCGAGGGAAGGGATCCAAAATCCGATACGTGCCCGTGATGGACCAGACCGCCCGGCTCGTCGCCGACTACCTGGAAC
>JALZBL010000469.1 GCA_030947395.1 Actinomycetota bacterium
CGCTCATGCTCCGTGAGCCAGCTCTCGGCACCGATCGCACGCATCGTCTCTCCGAGACGCCGAAAGGCCGGTTCTGCCTGGGCGCGCTCCACCAGATCGTCCAGGCCGCCTCCCGCGCGCGGGGACGCGGTCGGGGCCTCCTCGGGCGTCACCAGACGCCGTACCTGGGGATGTCGTCGTCGAAGCGGCACGAGGCGAGCGCCACGACAGCGCAGCAGGACGCGCCGGGCCGGGCGCGAGCGAGTGTAGCCGAGGCACCGTCCGCTAAGGGCGGAGCGTGACCGCCTGTTTCAGGGTGATGCTGCGCCCAGGGCCAACGGGCTTGATGAGCACCCGTAACGTTGCCAGGAAGGTGCGCTGCCCGCGCCGGACGAGCTTTCCGGCCCGGGTCAGTCGCAGGTGCAACGCGGCGCGACCCGCACGTGTGAGAAACACGGCGCCGCCGGCGACGGAGCGGTGACGGGGAGCGAGCCGGAGCTGCTTGGCGATCGCCGCCGAGACGGTGATCGAGCCGCTGACCGAACAGGCCTGGTTGCAACGGACGACGAGCGCCAGGCCTGGTTTGGCGATGGTGGAGAGCCTGGCCGAGCGCGGGGCGCCGCGCAGCTGCGCGGTCAGCAGCGGCTTGGTCTTGAACGTCTGCTCGCGACCAAAGCTGGTTCCGGCCGCGTTGGTGGCGACAACGCGGTAGTGGTAGGTGGTCTTCGGTCGCAGCCCCCTCAGCCCGACGGTCACGCCGACGATCGACGGGCCCGCCGCCAGCTGTACGCCCGCGCTGCGCGAGCGCAGGGCCGCCGTTGGACCGTAGCCGACGTGGTAGGTCGTCACCAGCCCGTTCGAGGCCACGGTGCCGTGGATCGTGGCCGATACCTCGCCCGGGCGCGCCGAACCGGTGCTGGCAACGGGCGCCCCCACCGGGGTCGTGAACGTAGCGTCTAGGCCGACCGTCGTGCCGGCGGAGTTGGTCGCCTGCAACCGATAGTGATAGGTCGTCGCCGCGCGCAACCCGGTGAGCCGGACCGAGACACCGACGGCGGCTGTGCCGGCGGCGATTCCCACCGGCGTTGACGCCGAGCCGTAGGCGGTGCTCGTGCCGTACTGGAACTCGTAGGCGGTGGCGGCGCCATGCGGATTCACCTGACCGGAGACCGTCGCCGCGGTCGGCGAGACCGCGCTTGCTGAGCCCGTGCTGACCCCGGGCGCGGACACCGCAGACGCCGGTTGGGGCGGCGGCCCGAAGCCGACGTATCGGGAGACGAACGCGTTCACTCCGCGCGCGCCCGTGCATGGGTCGGTCTGGATCGCCGGGTTGACCGTCTGCCCGACTACGAGCAGGCTGCCGTCGGGGGCGATCGCCAGCGCACAGGCCTCGGAGGCGAACCGCTGGTCGACCAGGCCGCCGCTGCCGAACGTCGGCTCGGCCGCGCCACTGGCGGTCGTCGCCCACAGCCCGGCGCGTAGGTCGGTCCCGTTGAGACCGACGGCACCGGCGCCGAGCACCCGTCCGCCGCCGCCGATGCCGACCCCGTAGGCGCCGTACGGGCGGCTCGTGAAGTTGCCCGACGAGAGGGCCGCCACGCCGCCGGTGCCGAACTTGGAGTCATAGGATCCGTCGCCGTTCAGGCGCAGGAAGATCGCGTAGGGCCCCCCGACGTCCGAACCCGCGGCAACGATCTTGCCGTCGGTCTGGATCGTGACCGCGTTCAATGCGTCGTAGCCGCTGTTGGCCGCGTGGTAGCTGACCACCCCGGAGCCGTTGAAGCTGGTGTCACGCGTCCCGTTGACGTTCAGGCGGATCACCAGCCCGTTGAAGAACGCGTAGCCCACCGATCCCTGCTGCAGGCCGGCGAGCACGATCTTGCCGTCCGGTTGGACGGCAATTCCCTTCGCGGCGGCGTAGGGCAGTCCCAGGTCGATCACCTCGGCTCCGCCGGAGCCGAAGCTGGCGTCGAGCGTCCCGTTGCTGTTGAACCGAGCCACCGCGATCCGTGTGTCGATCGGATTCACCGAGCCGGCCACCACGATCTTGCCGTCGGGCTGGACCGCGACGGCGTTGGCG
>JALZBL010000118.1 GCA_030947395.1 Actinomycetota bacterium
GTACGGGCAACCCCAGTACGGGCAACCCCAGTACGGGCAACCCCAGTACGGGCAACCCCAGTACGGGCAACCCCAGTACGGCCAACCGGACGGCCAAGGTTGGGGGCCACCTCCCGAAGGCGTACCGGGCTGGTCCCAGCCGGTGCCGCCGGACAAGGGGCGGCGCCGAGCGCTGATCGCCGCCAGCCTGGCGATCGTGCTGCTGGCCGGGGCCGCCATCTCCTACGTCGCGCTGCGCAACAAGAACGACAGCGCCGGTGCGGCGTCTCCGCAGTCCGCCGTGAAGTCGCTGTTCACCGACCTGTCCAAGTCCGACCTGCTCGGCGTGCTGGACCACCTTCCTCCGGCCGAGCGAGCCAGCCTGCGGGACTCGTTCGTCGACCAGGTGGGTCAGCTCAAGCGACTGAAGGTGCTGCGCGCGCAGGCCGATCCCGGCAAGGTCTCGGGAATCGAGGTTGCGGCCGAGGGGCTGACCTACAAGCCCAACGACGAAGTGATCAACGACCATGCGCGCATCGTGTCGGTGACCGGTGGCAAGGTGACGATCAACAGCGACGCCCACAAGATCCCGTTCACCCAGCAGTTCCTCGACGCGGCGTTCCCGCACGGCCTGCCCGCTCGCCCGGAGACCCACACGACCGATATCGGTGCGCAGGTGCGCCAGCTGGGTCAGCCGGTCCGCATCGCGGTGCAGAAGGTCTCGGGCAAGTGGTACCCGAGCCTGGTGTACACCGTCGTGTCGACGATCGCCCGGGACAACGGGACGCCGAACCCGACGCCGAGCGACGCGATACCCGCGACCGGGGCGGGGTCACCGGAGCAGGCCGTCCGGGCGCTCGTCGACGCGTCGATCAAGTCCGACGTGCCTGGCGTGATCGGGGTACTCGATCCGAAGGAGATGGCCGCCGTCCACGACTACGGGCGGCAACTGCTGCGCCGCTCGGCGGCCAACGGGCCCTCCGACGTCACGATCCAGGATCTGCAGTTCACCACCACGAAGGTGTCGGGTGGAGTGCGGGTATCGCTGAAGAAGATCAGCCTCACCTCCGGCGGCGAGCGGGTCTCGGTCACCGTCGACGGCGACTGCCTGCAGGTGGAGTCCGGCGGTGACTCGAAGCGGCTGTGCGCGAGCGAACTCGTCGACAAGTACCTCGCCCAGCGCCGGAGCTTCACCAGCGAGCAGCGGCGCGCCCTAAGCGACCTGTTCGCGGCGTTGCCCAAGATCGGCATCGTCACGACGCAGTCGGACGGCAGGTGGTACGTCAGTCCGATCCGCAGCTACGCCGACGTCTCGACCGCGGTGCTGGGCGGCCTGCGCGACGACGACCTGTTGATCCTGGTCAAGCTGGCCAACAAGTAGGGGCGCTCAGGGGGCCCGATCGAGGAACGGCTCGAGGGCCGCTGGATTGGCCAGGCTCTCCCGGCTGACGACCTGCTCGACCGGCTGGCCCATCAGAATGCGCTTTACCGGGATCTCCAGCGTCTTGCCCGACAAGGTCCGCGGAACCTCGGCGATCGCGATCACCTCGTCCGGCACGTGGCGGGGCGAGCAGTCGCTCCGCACCCGCGCCGAGATCCGCGCGCGCAGGTCGTCATCGAGTACCGCGCCGTCGGCCAGCACGACGAACAGCGGCATCCACCCGGGCGAGTCTTCCCGCGGGAGGTCCACCACCAGCGCATCGACCACCTCGTCCAGCGCCAGCACCGCGCGGTAGATCTCCGCGGTGCCCATCCGCACGCCGCCCCGATTTATGGTGGCGTCGCTGCGCCCGTGGATCACCGCGCTTGCCTCGGCGGTGATCTCGATCCAGTCGCCGTGCCGCCAGACGCCGGGATAGACGTCGAAGTAGGCCTCCCGGTAGCGCGCCCCGTCGGGGTCGTTCCAGAAGCTCACCGGCATCGACGGCATCGGGGTGGTGATCACCAGCTCGCCGACCTGGCCGACGAGGTCGCGGCCGGCCGGATCGAAGGCGTGCACGTCGGCGCCGAGGGCGCGGGCCTGCAGCTGCCCTTCGCGCACCGGCAGCGTCGGCACGCCGCCGACGAACGCCGTGCACACGTCTGTGCCGCCCGACGTGGAGAACAGCCACGTGCCCCTACCGAGGGAGTCGTAGACCCAGCGGAAGCCGGCGGGGGACAGCGGCGATCCGGTGGAGCCGACTGCGCCCAGGCGGGACAGGTCACCTGCGGCGGCCGGGCGGACGTCCGCCTTCAGGCAGGAGGACAGGAAGCTGGCGCTGGTACCGAAGGTGGTGATGCCGGCGTCGGCGGCCAGACGCCAGAGGACCCCCAGGTCGGGGTGGGCGGGGTTGCCGTCGAACAGGACGATCTCGGCGTCGGTGAGCAGGACGCCGACCAGGAAGTTCCACATCATCCAGCCGGTGGTGGTGAACCAGAAGACGCGGTCACCGGCCTGGGCGTCGAGGTGCAGGTGGCTGTGCTTAAGCTGCTCGAGCAGCATCCCGCCGTGGGAGTGCACGATCGCCTTGGGCAGCCCGGTGGTGCCGGAGCTGAAGAGAATCCAGAGCGGGTGGTCGAACGGAACCCGCGCGAAGGTCAGCCCGTCCGCCGGCTCGGACCCGGCGGGCGGGAGCGGGGCGGCCGCGGTGCGGGCGGTGCCGAAATCGGGCGGCCAGCCGGTGCCGTCGAGGTAGCCGAAGCGCACCACCGGCGGGCGGCCGGGCAACGCGGCGGCAATACCGGCCACCACGGCCGAGCGGTCGAAGTCCCGTCCGCCGTAGCGGTAGCCGTCGACGGCCAGCAGCACCGCCGGCTCGATCTGGGCGAAGCGGTCCACCACGCTGCGCTCACCGAACTCCGGCGCGGCGCTGGACCAGATCGCACCGAGCGACACGGTGGCCAGGAAGGCGGCGATCGTCTCGGGGATGTTCGGCAGGTACGCCGCGACGCGGTCACCGGGGCCGACGCCCAGGTGACGCAGGCCGGCGGCGACGCGGGCCACCTCGACCCGCATGTCACCCCACGTCCAGGTGGCCAGCGCGCGCAGTTCCGAGGCGTGGTGCAAGGCCGGCTGCGCGTCGTCGTGGCCGCGCAGAAGGTTCTCGGCGTAACTCAGCCGCACGTCCGGAAACCAGGTGGCCCCCGGCATGCGCTCGTCGGTGAGCACGCGTTCCGGCGGACCGTCGGCCAGCACGTCGAAGCGGTCCCAGATCGAGCGCCAGAAGGCCCGCGGCTCGGTCACCGACCAGCGCCACAGCGCGGCGTAGGACGACGTGACCTCCACGTCGTGACGCTCGGCGACCCAGCGGGCGTACCCGGTGATCGTCGCGGCCTCGATGCGCTCGGCCGACGGGGTCCACAGCACAGGTGGTGGCGGGCTGGGCACAGCCGTCGAATCTACCCAGGCGCCTTGGTCTCGGCCTTGGCCTTCGCTTTCATCTCCTGCTTGTGGGCCCGCACCGCGGCCAGACTCTCGGGGCCGGTGACGTCGGCGATCGAGAACGTCGTGCCCTCGTCGCCGTAGCTTCCGGCCGCCTCGCGCCAGCCCTCGGGGCGGACGGCGAACTGCTTACCCAGCAGGGCGAGGAAGATCCGCGCCTTCTGGTCGCCGAAGCCGGGCAGCTCGGCGATCCGCCGGCGCAACTCGGGGCCGGAGTCGGCCGTCGACCAGAGCTGCTCGGCCGATCCGTCGTACCGCTCGATCAGTAATCGGCACAGCGCCTGCACCCGGGCGGCCATGGAGCCGGGGTACCGGTGCAGCGCCGGTGGCCCCCGGAAGACGTCGACCAGCCGGTCGGAGTCCACCGCGGCCAGCTCGGCCGCATCCAGGCGCGCGACGCCGAGCCGTTCGGCCAGCAGGTACGGCCCGGCGAACGCGCGTTCCATCGGGAACTGCTGGTCGAGCAACATGCCGATGAGCAGGGCCAGCGGGTCCCGGCTCAGCAGGTCGTCCGCCTCCGGCACCTGGCTGAGCCGCACCGAGCCGTGACGGTCGGTCATGTGATCCATCCTTCCCTGCCGTCGACCCGAACGCTGGAACAAGCCTGCGGGCGCCGATCACCCGGCGTGGCCCAGTCGGCGACTACTGCTGCTGTTCGGTCGGGCGGACCAGTATCTCGTTGATCGCGACGTGGCGGGGCCGGGTGACCACGAAGGCGATCGCCTCGGCGATGTCCTCGGCGGCGAGGCGTTGCATCGAAGCGAACCGCTCCCTCATCCCCTCCTGGACCTCCGGGCGGTTGTGGCTGGCCAGTTCGGTGGCTACCGCACCAGGTTCGATGAGACCCACCCGCACGTGGCGCTGCGTGACCTCCTGACGCAGCGATTCGCTGAACGCGCCCACCGCGTGCTTGGTCGCGTTGTAGACGCCCGAACCGAGCCGGGCCACCCGCCCGGCGACCGAGCTGACGTTGACGAGGTCCGCCACCGCGCGCTCGGAGTGCTCGGCCGCGCTGAGCAGGTGCGGCAGAGCCGCCTTGGTGCAGTAGAGCAGCCCGGCGACGTTGATCGACAGCATCCGGTCCCACTCCTCGATCGGCGCCTCGGCAATCGGCCCGAGCAGCATGATGCCGGCGTTGTTGATCAACACGTCGAGCCGACCGAGTTCATCGACCGTCCGCTGGACCGCGGCCTCGGCCTCGGCCTGGTTGGTCACGTCCGCGGCGATCACCAGCGCACGCCCTCCGGCGTCGGTGAGCGAGGCAGCCAGGGCATCGAGGCGGTCGACCCGGCGAGCCACCAGCGCGACGGCCGCGCCTTCGGCCACCAGGGCCCGAGCCGTCGCCTCGCCGATGCCGCTGGACGCGCCGGTGACGAGGGCGACCGTGGAGGCGAGCGGACGGACGTCAAGTGAGGTCATGGCCCGATCCTGCCTGCTCGCCGCAGGCCGACCGGCAGCAGGCCCCCAGCGCCCTCACCGCACCCTCCC
Source organism: Actinomycetota bacterium (assembly GCA_030947395.1). Taxonomy (GTDB): domain Bacteria; phylum Actinomycetota; class Actinomycetes; order Mycobacteriales; family Jatrophihabitantaceae; genus JALZBL01. The sequence continues at coordinate 4,889 of JALZBL010000118.1, forward strand.
GGGCACCTCGACCGGCGGTGACCGGGAACGTCGAGACTGGCGTTCAGCGCGGCGACGAGCGGAGCGGCCTTGTCGAAGCACTCGAACCATTCCTCGGCCGGGTCGGACCCGGCCGTGATCCCGGCGCCGACGCCGAGCCCGAGGCGGTCCCCGACGACCTCGAACGAGCGGATGGCCACGCTGAACTCGAGGCCGGCCACCGGACTGCGGTAGCCGAAAGCCCCCGTGTAGACGCCCCGCGGAACCGGCTCGAGCGCGCGGATCACGTCCAGGGCGCGCAGTTTCGGCGCTCCGGTCACCGACCCGGGGGGAAAGGTGGCACGCAGCAGGTCGGCGTCGGTGACGTCCGCGCGCAGCACGGCGGCGACATCACTGACCAGATGCCAAACGCCCGGGTGCGGTTCGAGCCGCAGCAGCGCCGGCACGTGCACCGATCCGGTGACCGCGATCCGAGCCAGGTCGTTGCGCACCAGGTCCACGATCATCACGTTCTCGGCGCGGTCCTTGGCCGAATCGCGCAGGCCCGCGGCCGGTCGCCGCGCCGGCTCCCCGCCCTCCGGGCGCGGCCGGGTTCCCTTGATCGGCGACGACAGCACGCGGCGGCCGCGACGAGCCAAGAACAGCTCCGGTGAGGCGCTGACCAGCGCCCCGGTCGGGCCGCCGAGCAGCGCCCCATAACGCGGGTGGAGCCGACCGATCAGGTGGGAGTACAGCCCGGCGGCCAGGTCAGCGGCTGAATCACCGATGACGGCCGCACTCAACGCCAGGCAGACGTTGGCCTGATAGATCTCACCGGCCCCGATGAACTCGACGCAGCGCCGCACGGCCGCCTCGTACTGCGCTCGAGTGGACATCGACGTGAAGTCACCTACCGCGATCCGGTCGGGCCGCCAGCCGGCCGCCGCGCGTAGTCGGCGCCCGAGGTCCGATCTGCGCTGGTCCAGCTCGGCGTCGCTGATCACCCCGAGCAGCGCCTCGTCCCACCACCGACCGGACGCGGCGTCGTAGCGCAGCACGTTCGGGTGGAAGGCCAGGTGCACGTCGGGGAGGCGGGCGGGGCCGGCGGGCCGTTCGGGCCCGTCGGGGGCAGGGTCGCCGGCGGCGAACCCGAACCAGCCGAACCAGCCGCCGCCCACGGTGCCGGGCGGCGCGTCCAACGGGTCGCCGATCGCTTCATCCAGGACGGTGAACGGGTCGGTCCCCTCGGCCACCGCGATCGG
>JALZBL010000119.1 GCA_030947395.1 Actinomycetota bacterium
CTATCGAACGCCGGGGGCTCACCGACTGGGACTTCGGCCGGCTGCCGGACACGGTCGAGCACGTGCGCGCGGGCCGGCGGGTGGTCGGCTACCCCGCGCTGGTCGACGAGGGCGCCGCGGTCGCCATCCGGGTGATGGCCACCGCTGACGAGCGCGGGGACGCTCAGCGCAGCGGCCTGCGCCGGTTGCTGCTGCTGCAACTGGCGGCCCCGTCGCGATCGGTCGTGGCGTCCCTCGGTCCCCGGAGTCGGCTCACGCTCAGCACGAATCCCGACGGCTCGTTGACCGCGCTACTCGCCGACGGGCTGGCCGCGGTCGTCGACGACGTTCTTGACCGCGACGGTGGCCCGGCCCGCGAGCGGTCCGACTTCGACCGGCTGCTGGCCCGGATCCGAATGGAGGCCGAACCGGCGTTGCGGACCGTCCTGACCGAGCTCGAGCGCGGACTAGAAGCGGCCAACCAACTCGATCTTCGGCTGGCGGCACTCACCACCCCGGCCGACGCGGCGGCGCGGGCCGACCTGAACCAGCAGCGGTCGGGTCTGCTCGGGCCGGGCTTCGTGGCCGCGACCGGACTGCGGCGGCTGCCCGACCTGGCCCGCTACCTGCAGGCGATGGTCCGGCGGGCCGAACGCTTGCCTCGTGAGCGTGACGTCGACGCGGCCCGGGCGGCGCGGGTAGCCGTCGTCATCCGGGCCTACGACGAGGCCCGGGCCCGGTTGCGGCCCGGGCAACCCGAGCCGGCCGAGCTGGGTGCGGTGCGTTGGATGATCGAAGAGCTGCGGGTGAGCCTGTGGGCCCAGGATCTCGGCACCGCCGCGCCGGTCTCGGAGAAGCGGATCTTCCGCGCCATCGATTCGGTACCGTCGGTGCCCCGCTGAACGACGCCGGTAGCTTCGGGGGCATGCCGGCTCGTCGCGCTCGTCGCGCTCGACCCGCCGCCGTCGCCGCCGCTCTGCTTCTCGGCCCCCTGCTGAGCGGTTGCCCGTCGGGTGACGGCGGCCGCACGACTCCGACGAGTACCGCTCCGGCACCGGCAACGTCCTCCAGCCGGGGCAGCGCCTCGTCCGGCCCGCCGTCCTCCGGCCCGGCGCCGTCGACTCAATCGCCGCGCGCTCCGGCGCAGGCGACGCCCGGCACTGCGAGCACCCTCGTCTCGGGTCTGAAGGTGCCGTGGGGCCTGGCCATGCTGCCCGACGGGTCGGCTCTGGTGAGCGAGCGGACCACGCACGACATCGTGCACGTCCAGCCTGATGGGCACCGCGCCACCGTGGGCCACATCACGACGGTGACCACCAACACCGTCGAGGGCGGCCTGCTCGGACTGGTCGCGTCACCCACCTTCGCGTCCGACCGCACCGTGTTCGCCTACTACACCTCGGCCGAGGACAACCGCGTGGTCCGGTTCACCTTCGACGGACGTGTCGTCGGCCCGCCGACGCCGATCTTCACCGGCATTCCGCAGGGTGCGACGCACGACGGCGGCCGGCTGGCCTTCGGTCCCGACGGGTACCTGTACGTAACGACGGGCGACACCCAGCGGCGCGACCGGGCACCGGACCCGTCGTTCCTCGGCGGCAAGGTCCTGCGTATGACCCGCGACGGCAAGCCCGCGCCCGGCAATCCCGACGCCGGCTCGGTGGTCTACACCCGCGGGCACCGCAATCCGCAGGGCCTGGCCTTCGGCCCGGGCGGGGTGCTGTACGAGGCCGAATTCGGCCAGGACACCCTCGATGAGATCAATCGCCTGGAGCCGGGCAAGGACTACGGCTGGCCGACGGTCGAGGGCACCGCGGGACCGTCGCGGCCGGGGCTGACACCGCCACTGCTGACCTGGCCGACCGACGACGCCTCGCCGTCCGGCCTGGCCTACGCCGGGGGGTCGCTCTGGCTGGCGGCGTTGCGCGGCGAGCGGCTCTACCGCATCCCCGTCCTGGCCGACGGTGCGGTGGGCCGGCCGAGCGCGCTGTTCCAGGGCCGGTTCGGGCGGCTGCGCACGGTCGGGGTGGCCAAGGACGGTTCCCTGTGGGTGACCACGTCGAACCGCGACGGACGCGGGCAGCCGCGCAGCGGCGACGACCGCATCATCCGCATTCCGCTGCAGTGAGGGCCGTCGCGTCACCGCGGAACAGGAATTCGGTCAGGGCCGAATGGCTCCGGCGCTCAGGATCATCGCGCGCATGAGGTGTGCTCGGCCATCCGGGGCGCGGCTTGATCCGAACCGGCGACGCCCGGTCGTAACTCGGCGCGCCGGCGGGCCCAGGCAAGCTGCCCCGCCGCAACCACGGCCAGTACCGCGACGGCAACCAGCCCGTCGAACCACCAGTGGTTGGCCGTGGCCATGACCACGTAGCCGGTGAGCACCGGGTGGAGCAGGGCCAGCCACCGCCACCGGCCACCGCCGACCAGAACCGGGTAGACGCCGACCAGCACCGCCCAGCCGACGTGGACCGACGGCACGGCCGAAAGCTGGTCGGCCGAGAACGCGCCCAGTCCGTAGACCGACTGGTCGTATCGCGCGGCGATGTCGGTGAACCCGAGCTCGGGCAGGAGCCGCGGTGGAGCGACCGGAATCAGCTGCACGAGCAGCGACAGGCCGGTGAAGCCGATGACCAGGCTGCGTAGCCGGCGGTACTGCTCACGGTGGCGCCAGAAGGTCCAGAGCAGCAGCGCGAACAATGCGGGGAAGTGCATCGTCGCGTAGTAGATGTCGGCGGCGTAGGCCAGCCACCGGTGCTCGAGCGGTGCCCGTTGCAGGCCCAGTTCGGACGGCAGATGCCAGGCGTGCTCGGTGCGCGCGATCCAGCGGCCGCGGGCCAGGCCGCCGGCGGTCCCGTGCTGGGCCAGGGTGCCGGCCAGTTGCCACAGCGCGTACAGCAGCGCGATCACGCCGGCCTCGCGGGCGAACGGCGCGAGGAGCCGGCCGGGGGGCCAAGTCCACCGTCTGGCCGCCAGCGCGACCACGACCAGGGCCGCGCCGAGCCACGCCGCTTGGTCCCAGCTGAGCTGGATGATGGGCACGGGCAAACCGTAGCGGCGCAACCGAGCCCGCTCCTGCCGCCGCGGCGCGGCTCAGGCCAGCCGAATACCGGCCAGCTGGACGCCCTGGGCCACCAGCCGGCCGGCGCTGTCCCATACGTCGCAGATTTCGTCGAGCCGGTCGCCGGTGATGAGCCGGGCCCGCTGTCGCACCCGCAGCGGTCCCGGCTCCGGCACGCCCCGGACGTAAACCGTGAGTTCCAGCGTCGGCACCCAGCCGGTCGCCGCAACCTCGAAGCTGGCCGGCGGGAAGGCGTCGGCGGCGTACAGCAGGTCCACCGGCCCGAACGCCGCTGCCTCCAGCAGCGTGAGCCAGCCGCGCAGCTCGCCGCGACCGGACGGCTGGCCGGTGGCGAAGCCCATCACTTGCGGATCCAGGCGCAGCTCCACCTGCCCCATGATCGCCACGGGCCGCCCGTCCGGGCTGCGCGGCGGCAACCGCACGCAGCGCTCGAACGGCGCCACCGAGACCGGCGGCTCGCTGCTCCAGTCAACCAGCGCGCTGGGGTCGAGGGTGCCGGTGGTCATCAGCGCCTCGATCCGAGGCCGGCCATCCTGCTCCAGTCGCACGCGGAGCTGGCCAGCCCGGCGGCCGGGCCGGAGGACCGCGGCGGTGATCAATGCCGGGCCCGGGTTCGGCGCCTGCAGGAAGTGCGCGCTCGCGGCCAGGACGTGCGGATGCGGGCCGGTCGCGACGGCGGCCCGGGCAAGCATGGTGAGCAGGTAGCCGCCGTTGGGTTTGCCGAGGATCGTCCAGGCGGCGCTGACCTCGCCGGCGAATCGGGCCGTGCCCCGGCCGTCGTCGCCGATCGCGGTGATGGCGCTGGCGGCAGCAAACGGTTCGGCCGGTGGGGCGGACACCCGCCGATCCAATCATCGCCGGCCTCGTAGGCTCACCGGAGGGTGTGCGGAAGAAAGGGCAGGGCATGGCGCAACGTCGACCGGGACCGAGCGTGCGGGCCCGGGTGCGCGTGCTCGACGCGGGGTCGGCCACTGACGTCGTGCGCCGCGACGACGTCGCCACCGAGGAGCCGCTGCAGATCCGGCTGGCGGCCGGCGAGGCGCGCCGCGACGTCGCGGTGACGATGCGCACCCCGGGCCACGACTTCGAGCTCGCCGCCGGCTGGCTGGCCGGCGAGGGGGTCATCACTGAGGCCGCTGATGTGGCCCGCATCGACTACTGCACGGACGTCGAGCTGGCGGCCGACCAGCAGTACAACGTCGTCACGGTGACCCTGCGGGCACCGGCGCTGCCCGACCTCGACCGGCTGGACCGCCACGGTTACGTGACCAGCGCGTGCGGGGTCTGCGGACGAGCCGACCTCGAGTCCCTCGCGCTACGGTGCCGCCCGATAACCGACGAGCGCACACTTGCGGCAGCAGTCTTGTACGCGCTGCCCGAGCGCCTGCGCGGCGACCAGAGCGTGTTCGCGCGCACCGGCGGCGTGCACGCGGCCGGGCTGGCGACGTCGGACGGGCAGCTGCTGGTGGTACGCGAGGACGTCGGGCGGCACAACGCAGTGGACAAGGTGATCGGTCATCGCCTGCTCGGCAATCCGGCGGACGAGGCCCCGGCCGCGCTGGTCGTCAGCGGTCGAACGTCCTTCGAGATCGTGCAGAAGGCGGTGGCCGCCGCCGTGCCGATCGTGGCCGGCGTCTCGGCCCCGTCGAGCTTGGCGGTATCGCTGGCCGAGCAGTTCGGCGTCACGTTGGTCGGCTTCCTCCGGGGACGCCGGGCCAACGTTTACACCCACGCCGAGCGCATCGACGGCCGGCCCGTGGCAAGCGCCTCGGCCGGCTCGGCGCACGCCTGAATGGCGCGCTCGTCCCACCCCGCGTGGCCCGGCGAAGCCGAGCCGGGCGACGCCGGGCCGTTCGACTCAGTGGGGTTCGACGCCATCGTGCTCAGCGGCGGGACCGCGCGGCGCATGGGTGGCCTGGCCAAGACCGCGCTCATCCTGGACGGCCGGCCGGTGCTGGGGCGGGTCACCGACGCCCTGTGCCACGCCCGGCGCGTGGTCGTCGTCGGCGACGCGTCCGGGGCCTCGCGCGCGGACGTGAGCACCCGCGAGGAGCCGCCCGGGTCCGGGCCGGTGGGTGCACTGGCCGCCGGCCTGATCCACACCGCGGCGCCGGTCGTGGCGCTGGTGGCCGGCGACCTGCCGTTGCTCACCGTCGATGCGGTGGCGGCCCTCGTCGCCGCCGTCGCCAGCAAGGACGCCGCGATGGTGCTCGACGAGTCCGGCGCCGAGCAGTACTTGCTGGCGGCGTGGCGGCGCGCCGCTCTCAGCGACCGGCTGGCCGCCGTCGCGGTCGACGCGCCGGTGCGGCGGCTGTACGCCGGCGTTGATGCTGTCCGGGTCCGCCTGGGCGGCCATCCGCCCCCGTGGTGGGACTGCGACACTCCTGAACAGTTCGCCGAGGCGCAGCGTTGGCTGCAGGAGGAGAGGACGCCATGAGCGACGTCGAGCTGGAACGCTGGGCGCAGGAGCTGGCGGGCGCCCTCGGCGTGGGTGTCGACGACACCTTGGTCGACGACGTCCTCGACCTGGCTCGCGACGCCGCGCACGTGGTCGCCCGACCGGCCGCACCGGTGACCGCGTACCTGGTCGGCCTGGCCGTCGCGTCCGGGCAGACCCGCGCCGACGCCCGGCAGACGGTGGACCGCCTGCTGGCCGCACGGGGATGACCTCATTCGGCCTCTGGTGACGACCCCGTCAGGTCAACCGGTCGAGCAGCCAGCTCGGGCCGCGCTGGCCGACGTGATCCGGCAGGCGCTCGCGCAACCCGCGGTCGGCAGTGACGACCAGGACGTCGCCATCGTGGCCGGCAGCCTCGGCGATCACCGCGTCGTCGCCCGAACCGGTGGTGGACCGGACGCTCACCGCCCGCTCCCACCACTGCTGCGCGCGGGCGCGAGGCGGGTCGAGCGCGACCTCACCCTCGACGGTCAGCACGATCCGCGGCAGCCGGGCGCCGGTCTCGCAGGCCAGCCCGCGGCGGGCCAAGTCCAGCAGGCTCTCGAACAACCGCCCGGCGGCCGCCGGCCGATCGCGCCACCACCCGTC
>JALZBL010000470.1 GCA_030947395.1 Actinomycetota bacterium
GTGCCGGACTGCCGGTGAGCCAGCCCTCCGGTTCGATGATCGTCGACATCGGCGGCGGCACCACCGAGGTCGCGATCATCGCCCTTGGCGGGATCGTGGCCAGCACCAGCCTGCGGGTCGCCGGTGACGCTCTCGACCGGGCGATCGTCGACCACGTCCGTACGCACTTCTCGATGCTGGTGGGCGAGCGGACGGCCGAGGAGCTGAAGATCTCGATCGGCACCGCGTACCCGGTGTCGGCGCCAATGCGGGCGCAGATCCGCGGTCGTGATCTCGGCACCGGGATGCCGCGCAACGTCACCGTCGGAGTCGATGAGCTGCGCCGGGCCATGGACGTTCCGCTCGCGTCGATCGTCGGAGCCGTCCGCGCGACCCTCGATCGGTGCCCGCCGGAGCTGGCCGGGGATCTGGTCACCCGGGGCGTCGTGCTCACGGGAGGCGGTGCCCTCCTGCGCGGGTTGGCCGCGCGGATACAGCACGAGATCGGGATCCCGGTGCTGGTCGCCGACCGTCCGTTGGACTCCGTGGTGTTGGGCACCGGGACGGTGGTCGAACACTTCGAGCGGCTCCAGCGGGTCGTCGTCGACGGGCCGCGTCGCTAGGCGGCCGGCTCGTGCGTCAGCTCACCTCCCGCCAGCGCCGCGCCGCGATCGCGCTCGCCGTCGTCGCGGTGCTGTTCGCCTCCCTGGACGTGGCCGGCGCTCGTTTCGACGGGGCGCGGGGCGGCGTGCAGGGCTTCCTGGGCGCGCTGTACCGGGGCAGCGAGCCGGTGGTGGGACCGGCCCGACGGTGGGTCCAGGCCCTGCCGCATCTCGGCAGTGACGAGTCGACGATCGCCGGGTTGCGCCGCCAGGTGGCGGACCTCCAACGTCAGCAGGCCGTCGACCGGGCCGACCGGGCGGCCCTCGCCGCGGTGGCTCGGCTGCAGCTGCAGGCCACCCGGGGCGGTTACCGCGTGGTGCCGGCCCGGGTGAGCGCGATCGGCCCCGATGGCGGCTTCGACTGGACCGTCGCGCTCGACGCGGGCGCGGCCGACGGCGTCCGGGTGGGCCAGAGCGTGATCGCCGGCGCGGCGGTGGTCGGACGGGTCGTGCGCGTCTCGACGAGCAGCGCCACCGTGCTGCTCGCGGCCGACCCGCAGTCGGGTATCGGCGCCCGCGACCAGGGCAGCGGTGAGATCGGCACGGTCCGCGGCGCCGGGACGGCCGGATTCACCTACACCCCACTCGATGCCGCCGCCCGACCCCGCCGCGGCGCCACTCTGGTGACCGGTCCGGCCGGCTCGACGACGTACGTCCCTGGGCTGACCATCGGCACGGTCACCTCGATCGGCACCGACCCGTCTGGTTTGGCGGTCGCCCGGGTGGTGCCGGCGGCCAAGGCCAGCACGTTGGACGTCGTCGGGGTGATCCGCCTCGGCGGCCAATCCCGACCGCGGCCGGCGATCATCCCCCGGCCCGCTTCAGTGCCCGGCGCCCAGGCGAGGCCGCGGTGATCCTGCGCGGTATTTGCGCCCTGGCCACCCTGGCGACGTCGATGCTGCTGCAGGCGACCCTGGTCGGGCCGCTGGTCCTGCCGCTTCCGGTCAGCCTGCCCGCCGTCGTGATCGCCGTCGTCGGGCTGCTGGCCGGGATCTCCAGTGGTCTGGTGCTGGGCTTCGCCGGCGGCCTGCTGGCCGACCTGGGCAGCGGACACCCGATCGGGCTGCTGGCCCTGCTCTGGCTCGGGCTCGGCCTGCTGGCGGGAGTGCTCGGTGGGCTGGTGGCGCCGGTCGAGCCGCCACCCCGGACCGGCCGGCCGGTGGCGCGCCAATCGGGCGCCGGGAGACACCGAGCCCAGGCCCTCCTGGCCGGAGCGCTGGCCGGGTCCGCGGCACTGGCCGGGTCGCTGCTGCTCGAGGTCTTCGGTGCCGGCAACGATCCGCTGGGGACGGCGGTGCTGCGCGTGGCGCCGGCGGCGGTTCTTGACGCGCTGCTCGCCCTGCTGGTGGTTCCGCTCGTTGCCGTCTTCGTCAGCCCGCCGCCGTCGCGCAGGCCGCCGTCGCGCACCCCGCGGT
>JALZBL010000120.1 GCA_030947395.1 Actinomycetota bacterium
GGCTCGGGGTGCGGGCGGCACGTCCACCCGCAGGGTCCAGCCGGCCAGAAGGCTCCGCCCGCCGGCGCTGAGCGTCCCCCCGGCGCTCTCCACCCGCTCACGCAGCCCGCCGAGGCCGTGCCCGGCCAGAGCGAGCCCGCCGGCGCCGTCGTCGTCGATCTCCAGCCAGGTGGCGCCCACGCTGATCGTGCACGACGTGGCCCGCGAGTGGCGGACCACGTTGGTCGTGCCCTCGCGGACCACCCAGCCGAACAGCTGCGCGAACTCGGCCGGTACGGCGTCGATCGCCCGGGGCAACTGCAGCTGGATCCCGGCCGCGCGCAGCACCTCGTGGGCGCTGGCCAGCTCGCCGGCCAGTGACACGTCCCGGTAGCCCGACACCGCGGCCCGGACGTCGGCCAGCGTGCTGCGCGTGAGCGCTTCGACCTCGCCGATCTCCGCCGCGGCCCGGGCCGGGTCCACGTCGGCCAAGCGCCGGGCCAGGCCCGCCTTGACCGTGATCGTCGTCAACGAATGCCCCAGCAGGTCGTGCAGGTCACGGGCGATGCGGCTGCGCTCGTTCTCGGCGGCCAGCCGGGCCACCTCCGCCCGGGCCGCGGTCAGCGCGCGGTTGTTGCGGACCAGGGAGAAGAAGCCGTACATCGCGAACGAGGTCATCGTCACCGCAACCACCACCGACCAGTCGACGCCGGCGTGCCAGGACGGCACCACGGCCGGCGTCACCACGGCAACGGCGGTGATCACGGCCAGGGCCGGCAACGCCTGCCGGACCGGAAGGCCGGCGATGCACACCACGCCGATGTAGACGCACATGACGAACGCATCCTCGTGCGCGAACGGCGTCTCGGCCGCGGTGAGGACGATCATGATCGCGATCGACACATAGATCAGTCCCGACGCTTCCCGCCAGCCCAGCGGCAGGGCAACTACGTACACCGCCGCGAACACCACCAGGATCGCAATGCCGGCGACGACGCCCATTCCGTGCGCATGATGGCCGATGCCACCGAGCGTCTGGCCGAGGTAGAACAACCAGACCGACGGGAAGACCCACCGCTTCCAGCCGCCCCGGTGCCGCCAAGAACCGCGAGCCGCCGTTACGTCGGCCGCGCGCTGGAAGGGTGACACCCGCTCGTCCGGAGTTGTCATGGCGGCACCGAGGGTATCGCCGCACCGATCCGGCATGCCGACCTCAGACCCGGGCGGTGTCGCGGCGGTAGGCCTCGGCCGCCAGGACGCCGACCACCAACGTCCAGGCCGCCACGACCGCCCAGCCCTCGAACCCCCAGCCGGTGGACCCGATCCCGACCCGGCTGGCCTGGGTAAGCCAGTAGGACGGGATGCCCTGGGCCAAATTGTGGAGGAACCCGTGCTGGGGCAGCGGGAACCACTGGCCGCCGAGGAAACCGAAGAAGGCCGTGCCTCCACCGAGGGCTGGGCCCATCGAATCGGTCGTGAGCAGGTGCCCGAGCAGGATGCCGAGCGCGACGAACGGCAGCAGCCCGATCAGCAGCAGGCCGGTCATCTCCAGCCAGCGACCGAACGGATGGATGCGCACGCCGTAGGCGATCCCGGCGACGTAGAGCAGCGCGATGCTGACCAGGGCCATCGCGTAGGACGTGAGGATCTTGGTGCCGAGGTAGGTACTCGGCCGCAGGGGGGTGAGCCGCAGTTGACGGTTCCAACCCACGCTGCGTTCGGCGGCGATGCGGGCGCCGCCGGCGACGCCGGCCACCATCGCGCCGTAGCCCGCCATGCTGACCATGTACCAGAGGGAGAAGTTGATCGTGCGGCCGCCGAGCTGGACCGCTTGGTTCTTGTTCGATCCGGCGATCACGAGGTACAGGGCCAGCGGGAAGCCGAGGGAGAAGAAGAAGAAGCGCTTGTTGCGGCTCAAGCGCAGCAGTTCATAACGCACGTAGGTCTGGTTCATCGGATTTCCTCCGTCGCGGGGTCATGGCGCGCCTCCGTCGCGGGGTCATGGCGCGACTCCGTCGCGGGGTCATGGCGCGACTCCGTCGCGGCGCCATCGCTGGTCAGGGCCAGGAACGCCGCCTCGAGCCCGGCGCCGGTGATCTCGAAGTCGCGGGCCTCGGGGTAGTCGCGCACTAGGGCGCGGATGGCCTCGTCGGAGTCGGAACAGGCCAGGGTCACCCCATCACCGCGCACGTCGACCGAGCGCACGCCGGGCAGCCGCGTGAGCGAACCGACGTCCCCCTCGAGCAGCGTGGCCCGGATGGTGCGTCCGCCCACGGCCGCCTTCAGTTCCGTCGCCGCCCCGTCGGCCACGATCTCGCCGTGAGCCATCAGCACGATGCGGTCGGCGTATGCGTCGGCCTCCTCCAGGTAATGCGTCGCGAAGATCACCGTCTTGCCCCGCCGGGCGAACTCCCGCATCGTCGCCCAGAAGGCCTGCCGGGCCTGCACGTCCATCGCCACCGTCGGCTCGTCCAGAACGATGAGATCCGGGTTGCTCACCATGGCCACCGCGAAGCGCACGCGCTGGGTCTGCCCACCCGAGAGCTTCTCCGTCCGCCGGTCGGCGATGTCGGCGACCCCGCCGAGCCGCAGTACGTCGTCGACGTCCATGGGGGTGGGGTAGAGCGAGGCCATCATGTCGATGAGTTCGCGAACGGTGAGGTCGCGGATCACCGCGCCAGACTGCAGCATCGCGCCGACGCGGCCCCGGCTGATCGCCGCGGCCGGGTCCGTCCCGAACAACGACACCGTCCCCGCGTCCGGCGCGAGCAGGCCGAGCAGCAGGTCGATGGTCGTCGACTTGCCCGCGCCGTTGGGACCGAGCAGGGCGACGGTCTCACCGGCGCAGATGTGCAGGTCGACGCCGCGCACCGCCGCGATCGGGCCGCTCGGGCCGCGGAAGCTCTTGGTCAGGTGATGCAGGAAAATGTCGCCGCCGGATGCGTCGTCGGTCGAGGGCATGCGACGAGCCTGGCCGGGGCGGGGCCGGAGCGACAGTGCAGCCGGCGCCGGGATCGGCCGTGACATTCGTCAGCCGCCGCTGCCGTGCATCGGGTCGGGCGGCGCGACGGTCAGCCGATCTTGGCCCAGCGAATCAGCTCACTGCTCACTCGTTCCGGCGCCTCGTCTTGCGGGAAGTGGCCGACGCCGGGCAGCAGGTGCCATTCGTACTGTCCCCGGACGTAGCGCCCCGAGCCCTGCGCCGTCGAGACCAGCAGGCAGGCGTCGACCGCACCGTGTAGCTGCAGCACCGGCACGTCGACGCCGGCGAGGAGCCGGGCCGCGGCTCGACGGCCATCGGGGCGGGGCACGCTGCGAAATGCCCAGCGGAAGTACTCGAGCGCGCAGTGGGCGGCCTGGCTGACCCGCAGCGACTCGGCGTAGCGCTCCACGTCCTGGGCGTAGGACGGCGACTCGAGCCACGCCGGTCCACTCCAGCGGTCGAACAAGGCCGCGACGTAGCGCGAGTCGCGGGTCAACCGGCGCTCCGGCAGGCGAGGTAGCTGGAAGGTGCTCAGGGCGAAGCGCAAGGCCCGGCCCTGCCCCCAGGGGTCGATGGCGACGGCCCGGCGCACCCGCAACGGATGCGGCGCACCCAGCACCGCGATGCTGCGCACGACGGCCGGTTCCACCGTCGCCACCGACCAGGCCACCAAGCCGCCGAGGTCGTTACCGACGATCATGGCGTCGCGCTCGCCGAGGGAGACCACCAGGCCGGCGACGTCCTCGGCCAGCGTGGGCAAGTCGTAGCCGCGCGGCGGCTTGTCGCTGGCCCCGAATCCGCGCAGGTCCACGGCAACCGCGTGGTAGCCCGCGTCGGCCAGGTCGATCAGTTGCTGCGACCAGGTCCACCAGAACTGCGGGAAGCCGTGCAGCAGCAGCACCAGCGGGCCGGTGCCCAGCTCGGCCACGTGCAGGGCGATGCCGTTGGCGCGCACGGTGCGGTGCGTCCACGGGCCGGGGACGAGGATGGTCGACTCGTCGGTGGGTCGGATCATGGGCGGGGTGGGCTGGCCGATCGGTGGGGTGGACGGCGGTGGGCTCAGGTCGTGGCTTGGGTGTGGTTCCTGAGGTAGGCGGCGGTCTGCTTGCCGGTGGTAATGGTGCGTTGGGGCGCCTTGACCCGCTTGACCTTGCGCAGCCCGAGGAACGCGAACCCCGCGGCCAACAGGGCGAGCAAGAGGAAGACGATCAGGTAGCTGAGCCACCGCCAGAGGCCGAGCGAGGTCAGACCCTCGGCCAGGGCGATCAGCCCGAAGGTCAGGGAGAACACGAGGAGCACGCCCGCCGCGATGAACATGACCGCGCCGGTTCCGGCGTTCTTCACCGACGCCCCGACCTCGGCCTTGGCCAGCTCGACCTCGCCGCGGATGATCGTCGACAGGTGGGTCGATGCCTCCTTCGCCAGTTCACCGATCGAGACGCCATCGGTCGAAACCACAGCCGTCGGCGAGGCGGCGGTTCTCGACGTCGGCGCCGCGCCGGCCGCCGAAGATTGTTGCGGTTGCACTGTCACGGGCGTCCGTCCTCTGCTGCCTCAGTCACCTGGGCCGCGCGGCGTCCACCGCTCGGCGCGACCATCATTGCAGCCCGGTTCGGGTCTCGGGATCGTCCGCGGCGGTGAAGGCCGCGCTGACCCGGTCGCGCAGCTCCTCCGTGGCCAACACGACGACGTTGTCACCGGCTTCCAGCCGGGTGTCGCCGTTGACCACCAGCAGGCGGGCGTCGCGGATGACGACGCTGATCCAGACGTACTCCGAGAGCTCGCTCAGCTCACCGACCGTGCGGCCGTCGGCGGGAGATCCGGGCGCGACCTCGAGGTACAGGACGCCGCGCGGTTCCTCCCGCAGCCGCACGCCGAGCGTCCACGGCTCCGGCTCCACGGTGCGCATCGGCACCCGTAGCCGGGCGGCCATGGCGGGCACGGTGCTGCCCTGGACCAGCACCGAGAAGGTGACGACCACGACGACGATGCCGTACAGGCGCTGAGGATCGCTGATCTCGCCGGCGTCGGCGTCGAGCAGGAAACTGCCCAGCAGGATGGGGACGGCGCCCTTGAGCCCGGCCCAGAGCACGAAGAGACGCTCGTTGCCGGCCAGCCCGAACGGCTGCAGGCACAGTCCCACGACGAGCGGCCGGACGACCAGCGCGAGCACCGCGGCCAGCACCAATCCCGGTACGAGGACGGCACTGCGGCTGAGGTTGTGCAGGTCGACGGTCAGGCCGAGGACGATGAACGCGACGATCTCGCCGAGGCTGGCGAGCGCCGACTGGAAGCGTTCGACCTCACGCTTGTAGGGCGCCCGGACGTCGCCAGCGATTATGCCGGCGAGGAACACGGCGAGGAAGCCCGAGCCGTGGGCCACCGAGGCGAGCCCGAAGGCCAGCCCGGCGATGAACAACGCGCCGATCGAGTAGAGCCCTTCCACCGGCAACGAGACGCGGCGGAGGAACTCGATCAGCAGGAAACCGGCGGCCACACCGACCACGGCCCCGACCGCCATCTGCACCAGGAACTGGCCGCCGATCTGGGCCAATGACGAACCGCTGATGCTGCCGGCGGAGAGCAGGCCGGCCATGAGGGCGATGCCGACCGGGTCGTTGGCGCCGGACTCGCCCTCGAGGATGGTGCCGGTGCGCCCGGCGATCTCACGGTTACCGAGCACCGAGAAGACCACCGCCGGGTCGGTCGGTGCGATCGCGGTACCGACCAGCAGGGCCACCCACCAGCCGAAGCCGAACGCCAGGTGGGCCAGCAGTGCTACCGCGGCCGCGGTCAGGAAGGTTCCTAGCACGCCCACCACGACCACCGGTCCGAGGGCCGGCCGTAACCGGCGCCGCCCGACGTGCAGACCGCCGTCGAAGAGGATCACCACCAGCGCGACGCTGACCAGCCGCTCGACCGTCTGGTGCGGCACGCGGGCCAGCTCGTCCACGACCTGTGACGCCACCGCGGCCGCGGCGAGGAAGAGCAGCGGCGTCGGGATGCCCAGGCGCTGGCTTAACCGGTTCGACCCCACAGCGAGCAGTCCGGCCAGGCAGACCACGAGCACGACGAGTCCGAAGGGCTGGACGTCGTGCACTGAGTACTCCTCGGGCTATCGGTGGTCGTC
>JALZBL010000121.1 GCA_030947395.1 Actinomycetota bacterium
CGCCGAGGCTGACGCGGCCCGGGCCATGCCCGCTCGCGCTGCCGTCCATGTCCGAACCGCGCCATCCGACGCGCGGCCCGGACCATCCGATATCTGTGCTGGGGCTTGCGGCGTCCCCGCCGAAGCTTGCGGCGTCCGCGCCGAGCCTTCCCACGTCCGCTCGCCGAGCCACCGCCCGCGCCCGCGACCGGGCCGGGCGCGGCGCCGGGATCGTGATCAAGACGGCCGCCACGAAGAGCCAGGTCCAGGTCATCGGCCACCGCTGAGCAGGACGGACGGCACCGCGACCCCACGCCCGCGCAGCGCGGCGGCAAGCGCCTCGGCGCCTTCGCCGCGACCGTGGACCACTGACCAGACCGGCCGCACCATCAGCGCAGCGCCGTCGCGCTCCACCCACCCGATCGCTGCCAGCCGCCGACGCGGACCGTCGCGGTCGAGGTGGACCAGCACCTCCAGCGCCGCGGCCGCCTGCGCGGTCAATGCCGCCCGGTCGAGTCCACCGAGAGCCCCGAGGGCCTCGAGCCGCGCGGGCACGTCGAGGATGCTGTTGGCGTGCACGGTCGCGCCTCCACCGGCGTGGCCGGTGTTGAGCGCCCCGAGCAGCTCCACGACCTCCGCGCCCCGGAACTCCCCGACCACGATCCGGTCGGGCCGCATCCGCAGTGCCTGCCGCACCAGTTCCCGCATATCCACCGCTCCGGCGCCCTCGACGTTCGCCGGCCGGGCCAGCAGGCGGACGACGTGTGGGTGGTCGGTGACGAGTTCCGCGGCATCCTCCACCGCCACGATGCGCTGGCCGGACGGCACCAGCGAGAGCAGTGCGCCGAGCACCGTGGTCTTCCCGGTGCCGGTTCCACCGCTGATCAGCAGCGCGAGCCGTGCCGACACGGCCGCGCGCAGCAGGTCGGCCACCGGGGCCGGTACCGTTCCGCCCGCGACGAGGTCAGCCATCCTCACCCGGCGCCGCGCGAGTACCCGCAGTGAGACGGTGGGTTGCTCGGCCAGTGGCGGCAGGATCGCGTGCAGCCGCGTGCCGTCGGGCAAGTGTGCGTCGACGAACGGCTGCGCATCGTCCAGCCGGCGTCCGGCCGCGACCGCGAGGCGGCAAGCCAAGGCGCGGACCTCGGCGGCCGAGGCGAAGCTGACCTCGACCCGCTCGAGACCGTCGCCGCGGTCGATGAACACCGCCTCGGCGCCGTTGACCAGGACGTCGGTGACCCCGTTCAGGGCCAGTAGCGGCTCCAGTGGACCGGCCCCGTGCAGGTGCGCCGCGAGGTCGAGGTCCCACCGGGCCAGCACCGAGTCGTCGGCCAGCAGGCCGGCCGCCCGCCGGGCTTGCCCGAGGGCCGTGCTGAGGTCGTCGGCGCCACCCTCGTCGGCCAACCGATGCCGGACCTGGTGAAGCAGATCTCCTGCCGCCCGTCGGGGCGCCTCGGACCTCACCGCCGGCCCGTCTCGGTCGGTTCCCGCGGTGTCATGGCCTGCGCCACGATGGCGCGGGCCAGGGCGCGTGAAGATCGCCGCACCCGGCGCAGATCGATGCCGCAGTCGCGGGCGCCGCGCAGCCCGGGGTCACCCCTGAGCGTCCCGGTCAGCTCCACCCCGAGAGCGTCCGCCGCTCGAGCCGGTGTGACCGCGGCGTCCTCGTCGCGCACGACCAGCTGCCACGGCCCCCTGAACTCGCCGGCCTGTTCGATGACCGCGCGCTGGGTGGCCGCCGCCGCGATCGCCCGGACATCGCCCGGCACAACCAGGACCACCGCCGCGGCCACCGCCAAGGTGGCG
Source organism: Actinomycetota bacterium (assembly GCA_030947395.1). GTDB lineage: Bacteria > Actinomycetota > Actinomycetes > Mycobacteriales > Jatrophihabitantaceae > JALZBL01. Next base: position 1,786 of record JALZBL010000121.1, read on the forward strand.
GCGCGCGCCGGCGTCGGCCATCGGCCCACGTCGACGATCACGGGCCCGATATCTCCAGCGGCCGCCAACACCGATGACACTGCCGCCGGCGTCGGGGGCTCGAGCAGGTCGCACGCCAGGAACGGCACGTCGCACCAGCGGGGCAGTCCCTCGACCAGCTGGTCGGGATCGAGCCGGTCGCCGGCGCTATGGAGGCCGGACCAGCGAGCACCGTCGACGGTCTCCGCGCCGAGGGTGACGTCAATCCCGCCACCGGTCGGATCCAGATCGACCAAGACCGGCGAGGTGTGGTCGTGCCAACCGACGGCGCCCAGCAACGCGCACAGCGTGCTCGCCCCGGCTCCGCCGCAACCGCCCACCACGGCGATCACCGGTGCGGTCTCGCGGTGGGCGCTCACAACGTCCAGGCTGCGTCCGGCGAGGGTGCCGCCGCACCCGTCCGAGGCCTCCTGTGGACCGCGCCGAACCCTGTGCAAAACCGGGGGGACGCCCCGGCTGCGTCGTATATTCGAGCACGTGACTGCCGGCGCGGAAACGGCCGCGTTCTTCGACCTGGACAAGACGATCATCGCCAAGTCGAGCACTCTGGCGTTCGGGCGGCCGTTCTACCAGGGGGGCCTGATCAACCGGCGCGCCGTCGTCCGCAGCGCCTACGCGCAGTTTGTCTTCGCCCTCTCCGGCGCCGATGAGGACCAGATGGAGCGGATGCGCGACTACCTCACCGCCATGTGCACCGGGTGGGATGTGCAGCAGATCCGCGACATTGTCGAGGAGACCTTGCACGAGATCATCGACCCGATCGTCTACGGCGAGGCGGTCGCGCTGATCGAGTCGCACAAAGCGGCCGGACGGGAAGTGGTCATCGTTTCCTCCTCCGGCTCCGAGGTGGTGGGGCCAATCGGCGAGATGGTCGGAGCCGATCACGCCATCGCGACCCGAATGGTCGTGGCCGACGGCAAGTACACCGGCGAGATCGAGTTCTACGCCTACGGCCGGTACAAGGCCGACGCCATTCGTGCGCTGGCCGCCGAACGCGGCTACGACCTCACCCGCTGCTACGCCTATTCCGACTCGATCACCGATCTGCCGATGCTCGAGGCGGTCGGACACCCGGCAGCGGTGAATCCGGATCGGGCGCTGCGGCGCGAGGCCCAGGCCCGCGGCTGGAGTGTGCTCACCTTCTCCAACGCCGTTCCGCTGCGGGAGCGGCTGCCCGAACTGCGTGCCCCGGGCCCGGCCGTCACCGTCGGGTTGGCCGCCGGCGCGGCGGCCGTCGCCGGAGCCGCCGTCCTCGTCAGCCGGCGCCGGTCCCGGGCCTGATGGGCCGAGCGCCGGATCGCCGACCCGCCCGACCGGCCGAGGTCGCTGCGACCCTTGCGCCCGGTCGCTGATGGGTGTGAGATGGGGCACATCGCATCACCGATCGGGTGTCATGGCGGTCCAGCCCCCAGCGCCCGGTCGGACGCGAGACGGACGGAATCGGGCACCCACGCGGCGACCGAGCCACGCATCAGGCTGAAGGAGGCGCTCCCCGCGGCAGCACGGGCGCGCCGTACCTGTGAGCTGCACGCCTGGTAACCCGACCACGCCCGTCACGACGGCGTCACCCGCCGCGGTGCCAACCGCGGCGGTGGCGCCGTCTCCTTGGTCACCCGACACGTGGTCACCGGACACGCGTGTGCCAGGCGCCCTGCCGGCCCGTCCGGCGGCGCCTTCCGACGTTGTGTGCGTCACCCGCGCTGCATCGCCTCACAGATGGCCAATGCCTCGCGGGCGCCCAAACGCACCGTCTCGGCCGTGTGGCTCAGCCAGCCCACCACCCCCGCGGCCGAGCCGGTCCGGTAGCCGGCCAGGGCCGCAACCTCCTCCGCGCGTCGCTCCCACGATCCGACCTCGATCGCAACCAACGACTTCGGGTCCAGGCCGCGTTCGACGAGGGTCAGCCGCGCCGCCGCGTTCGCCACGACCATGGACGCCGGCGCGAACGCATCGAGGGAAAGCAGTTCCGCCCGCACGATCGCTGCGACCACCACCGCGGGCGCCCGGGTGGCGCTCAGCGTCTCCACCAGCTGGTCCAGCCGATCTCCGACGCCGGCCGCTACCGGGCGGCCGAGCCGGGCCCGGTCCCCGACGAGGTCGGCCGCGGCCAGCAGGTGCAGCCGGGCGAGCACCTGACGGGGCGCCCGCGTCCACGTGTCGGCCACCGCGCCCAGCTCCCCCGACACCCGCAGCGCGCCCTGCACGATCGGATCGTCGATCGCCCCAGCCCGCAGGGCCGCCAGCGTGACGTCCGAGCCGCTCAACGCGCACGACGCCCAGGCCCCGCGTAGCGCCGATTCGGCCGAGACCTCGGCTGAGCGCCGTCGCAACATCTGGTGCCGCAACAGCGCATCGACGGCCGAGCGGGCCCGCGCCACCGCCTCGCCTGCGCCGGGCCGCTCGAGCAGCGGGGCGAGCGGATCACTGCGGACGCCGGGCACCCGGGCACGGTAGCCGAGCCGCGGGAGTGGTCGGCCGGCTCCCGTGCGCGATACGTTCGCAGGCGCCGACCGGCAGGTGACCGGACGGCCGCGAGCGCCGACACCGCACGACCGGGAGGGACGACCGTGTCCGAGGACTCAGAGAACCTGTCGAACCTCTTGCACGAGGAGCGCCGTTTCCCCCCCTCGCCGGAGTTCGCGGCCCAGGCCAACGTCACCGGGGAGGCCTACGACGCCGCCGCGGCCGATCAACTGGCCTTCTGGGAGCAGCAGGCGGCCCGGCTGGACTGGGAGACTCCGTGGACGGAGGTGCTCGACTGGTCGGGTGCGCCGTTCGCCAAGTGGTTCGTCGGCGGACGCCTCAACGCCGCGGTCAACTGCGTCGACCGTCACATCGCGGCCGGCAATGGTGAGCGCGTCGCCATCCACTTCGAGGGCGAGCCGGGCGACTCCCGCGCGATCACCTACGCCGAGCTGGGCGGGCTCGTGGCCCAGGCGGCCAATGCGCTAACTGATCTCGGTGTCGTCGGCGGTGACCGGGTGATCATCTACCTGCCGATGATCCCCGAGGCGGTCGTGGCCATGCTAGCCTGCGCTCGCCTGGGGGCACCCCACTCGGTGATCTTCGGTGGCTTCTCGGCCCAGGCCATCTACGACCGCGTCGTCGACGCGCAGGCCAAGGTGATCATCACCGCCGACGGCGGCTGGCGGCGGGGCAAAGTACTGCCGCTCAAGCCGGCGGTCGATGAGGCGCTGGCCAAGGGTTCCACGACGGTGGAGCGCGTCGTCGTCGTCAAGCGCGGCGGCAACGAAGTGAGCTGGCGGGACGGGCGCGACCTGTGGTGGGACGAGACGGTCGGGGCCGCGTCGACCTCGCACGAGGCGGAGTTCTTCGATGCCGAGCACCCGCTCTACATCCTCTACACATCAGGCACCACCGGGAAACCCAAGGGCATCCTGCACACCACCGGTGGCTACCTCACCCAGACGGCCTTCACGCACCACGCGGTCTTCGACCTCAAGCCCGGCACCGACGTCTACTGGTGCACCGCGGACATCGGCTGGGTGACCGGCCACAGCTACATCGTCTACGGGCCGCTGGCCAACGGGGTCACGCAGGTCATCTACGAGGGCACCCCGGACACCCCCCACCGCGGCCGGTTCTGGGAGATCGTGCAGAAGTACGGGGTGAGCCTGCTCTACACCGCGCCGACCGCCATCCGCACCTTCATGAAGTGGGGCGAGGACGTCCCGGCGGAGTTCGACCTGTCCTCCCTACGGGTCCTCGGCTCGGTCGGGGAGCCGATCAATCCCGAGGCCTGGATGTGGTACCGCCGGGTGATCGGCGGCGACCGGTGCCCGGTGGTGGACACGTGGTGGCAGACCGAGACCGGCGCCATCATGATCAGCCCGCTGCCCGGCGTGACCGCGAGCAAGCCCGGTTCGGCCATGCGCCCGTTGCCCGGGGTCTCGGCCGACGTCGTCGACGACCGTGGGCAGTCCGTGCCCGTCGGCGGCGGCGGCCTGCTCGTGCTCACCGCGCCCTGGCCGGCCATGCTGCGCGGGATCTGGGGTGACGACGAGCGCTTCGTCGACACCTACTGGTCGCGGTTCGCTGCGCAGGGTCATTACTTCGCCGGCGACGGGGCCAAGAAGGATGATGATGGCGACCTGTGGCTGCTGGGCCGCGTCGACGACGTCATGAACATCTCCGGGCACCGCATTTCGACAACCGAGGTGGAGTCGGCGCTCGTGTCGCACCCGGCGGTGGCCGAAGCCGCGGTGGTGGGCGC
>JALZBL010000015.1 GCA_030947395.1 Actinomycetota bacterium
CACATGTCGAGGGTAGCCAACTCCCCTCGACACGACCCGGAGCCGGGTAGAGCAGGTAGGCGCGTGTCACCCGCTCGGCCGCTGGTGTTGCGCCTGTTATGGGCGCACCGTGGGGTGATGGTGGCTGTGTCTGCCTCGCTTGCTGGTCCGCCCGGGCTCGATCCGGCGGTGTCGTCGAGTTCCTTACTACGGATTCTCAGTCGTCGGCTCAGCGGGAGATGCCCACCAGCAGCGCGAGGAGGGGACTGGAGAGGAGGAGGGTGGCGAGGACAGCGCAGGGGAGGCTGAGTAGCGCGGTCCGAACCATCTGGCGGCGGGTAACGGCGGCAAAGATGAAGACGATGACGATCGCCAGCACGGCAAAGACCAGAAGGGTAGGCGCCTCCCCGGGCCAGTTGTGCCCACGCCGGTAGGCGTCGGCGACGAGCAGTCCGACGGCGCCGGCAGCCGCGCCGGAACCGGCCCAGTCGGACCGTCCGATCCGGGCGAAGACCGGGCCGAGGACCGCGCCGGCGGCCAGCGCCAGCAGGCACCACAGGGCCAAGGAGCCGAGGCTGAACGCGTAGGCGTCGCCGGAGTACTTGATCCGGTAGATCAGCCGTTGGCCGAGGTGAAAAGCGACGGTCGCGGCGAGAACCGCGGTGCTCGCGCGCAGCACCGCCCTGCCTGCGGTCTGGCCGGCACTGACCGCCACGGCGAGCAGAATCCACAGACCGAAAGTGTGGGCGAGCGGCCGCAGCAGCGCGTCGTAGTAGCTATAAGCTCCGACCAGGCCGATCGCCGCACCCAGGCCAACGGTAGACACCCCCGCGCGGAACACCCCGCGAAGGCTGTTCGGCAGCGGCGGATCCGTCACAGATGCTGAGGCCGGGGACAGCCTCACCGACCGCACCCGGTGGCCGGTACACCGGAGACGACGGTTGGAGCTTCACGCGTCGATGCATCCACCGGGGCGTGCCGCCCGGCCCTAGCGGTCACGGGCGCGCCTCGACCGAGGGGACGCGTCCGCTGCGCAGCCACACTGTGTAGTCGATCGTGGCCGGGGGCCGGACGTGGAAGCCCCCCGCGTCCAGCGTCACCTGTTCGTAGTCCAGCAGCGCCCCCGTCTGCGGGTTGAAGATCATCGCGTAGTTCTCACGGGGATCCCCTGAAGAGGTGGTCGTCACGGCAACCCCGCCCCGTCCGGCGCGGTCGGTGACGCTGCCCTTGACGCTTAGGCCATGGAGTCCGGCTAGGGCCTGCAGCAGTTCGCTTTGCAGCCGTGGCGGCACAACTTGGGCCAACCAGATGTCGTGGACGGCCACGAGCCATTCGAAGTCGCCGTAGCCGTGGGTGCGCCTGGCCAGCTCGGCGCGTAGGGCGGCCGGTTCGGTCGGCAGCGGTGGTGGGCCGCCGAGCTGACCAGGGCCGTAATACCGGCTGGTGGCGGTGCGAATGCCACGACGGGTCTCCTCGACCCGGCCGGAGCCGGCGGCATCGGTCCACTGTTCCCGCCGGGTCGGATCGACCTGGCTTCTCAAGACATGGCCGTTGGTGTCCTGGGCGGCGTCGAGATACCAGCCTTCTGTCTGCACGTAGTCGTAGCGGCCGGCCGCCGGTTCGGGCTGCCGGCGCGCGGCACCGGCGAGGGTGAGCAGCAGCTCGCGGGCGCCTTGCCTGCTGCCGGTATAGTGCAGCAGCGGCGGTGTCGCCGCGTACGCCGAACCCGACCGGTGACCGGGCAACACCGCCGGTGCTGCAACCGCGACCGCGGTGGCGGCCACTGCGATCGCCGCGACCGCCACCCCCAGCCGTAGGCCCGGCCGCTGGCGTAACGTCGACATCGGCCACCGCCCAGTCGGCACCGGCTCCCTGACGATCCGGGCCAGCGTGACCTGGCCCTCATCGTCGCCGAACGCTCCACCGGCGGCCGATATCGGGTCGGTGCCGGCCAGCAGCTCCCGCACGCGGGTCACCTCACGGGTCCTCATGTCGCCTCCGTCTCAAACACGCGATAAGTGGAATCGGCCTCTGGGCTCGGGGCGGCGAGCAGCCGGCCCAGGCGACGTCGAGCCCGGTGCAGGCGCACGGCGAAAGTAGCCGCCGAGCACCCGACGACCTGCGCGGCCGCGGCGAGATCCAGGTCCTCCCAGGCGACCAGCTGCAGCGCCTCCTGGTCAGGCCGAGAAAGCCGTCCCAGCGCGGCGGCGACCTCCACGCTCTGCACCACCACATCGGCAGGGTCGGCCGTCGGCACGCCGGCGGCCACCGACGCGGCCCGGACCCGCACGCCCAGCGCCGCGTCACGGGACCGGCCCCGCAGCACATTGGCGAGGGTGTTACGGGCGACGGCGTACAACCACGGCAGCGGCTCCTCCCCAGGCACCTGCCCAGGTCGCCGCCACGCCACCAGGAACGTCTCGGCGGCCACATCACGCGCGGTCTGCTCATCCACGCGGCGCCGCGCATACCGCAACACGTCGTCGTAGTAGCGCTCGTACAGCGAGGTGAACGCCGCCGCATCACCAGCGCGCATCCAAAACCCCTTCCTCCCCTAACACTCCTCTGTCCGGAAGACCCCGAAGCATTACAGCTCACGTCCGAGCACCGGCGGACGATTGAGTGTGCTCATCTGTCTTGGCCCCACCTGTTGAACCTGGCCTGACGTGAGATCAACCAGTTCGAAGCTATTGGGCAATCGTCAGGGGATCAGAATCGATGCTCGGCGATGACCGGCTGAAACCGCCGTCGACACCTGCTCAGATTTCAGCCGCCGTTGACAAGGCTATGGAGAGGTGGCTCCACCTGACTTTGGGTTATCGCAGCGCATGCGATGTGACGGTAAGTTGCGTCGGTGGATCCTGTGCCCGAGCGTCCGCCCATCGCGGACACCATCGTGCGGGCGGCTCTCTCGGCTGTTCCGTATGCCGGAGGACCGCTCTCGGTCATCTATGAAGACGTTCGGGCGCGACACCTGTACAAGCTGGCGCAGACAGTGGAAGAGATCCCGTATCCCGACCCTGACCGGGGGCCAACGCTGATCCCCTCCGGTAGGTGTCACGCGGTCCTCGACGACGGCAGACTGGTGGCGTTGTGCGGAAAGGCGATCCGGATGGTCCTCGGCGACTGGCCGGCGGCCAAGGATGTGAATTCTGACTTTTGCCGGCGGTGCGCGCACGAGGCAGCCGCGCGGAGATAGTCGGCCCACGCCCAGTTCAAGGTCGAGACCGGTATTCCGGTCTTCTTCGCCGACCGGCAGTCCCCGTGGCAGCGAGGCACGAACGAAAACACCAACGGGCTGCTGCGCCAGTACCTCCCCAAGGGCACCGACCTATCGCGATGGTCCGCCGAGGAGATCGAGGCAGTCGCTCACGCACTCAACACCAGGCCCAGAAAGACCCTCGGCTGGAAGACACCGGCCGAGGCATTCAACGAGCACCTACTGTTGCTCCAACAACACGGTGTTGCATCCACCGATTGAATCCAGTCAATTTCGTTCACGGAAGCTGCAGCGTGCGCTGACCCGTCACCACATGGTCGGCTCGATGGGTCAGGTCGCCTCCGCTGCAGACAACGCCGCCATGGAGAGCTTCTTCTCTCTGCTACAGAGGAACGTCCTGAACCGGCAGCGGTGGCGCACCCGCGAGGACCTGCGGATCGCGATCGTGACCTGGATCGAGCGGACCTACCACCGCCGCCGCCGGCAGGCCTCACTCGGCCGATTGACCCCCATCGAGTTCGAGATCATCATGACCTCAAACCGCCACGCAGGCGGCCTAACTCAACCTGTCACCTGATCGTGCAGCAGACCCCCGGTGACAGTTGATGCTTGGAGTATGAGTATGTGCTACCGCGAGCTGGCTCGACGCCTTCTTTGGCGGTGGCGCCGTCACCGCGAAGCGGCGATCGGGCGGGAGGCTTCCTGCCGACATGACGGCACCGGGCGGTTATGCCTGCTCTGTTCGGTCGGCCAGGATAGGTATTAGATCCAGTCGGTGAACCCTGGTGCGGAGCGGCAGCGCGGCCGTAGTGCCGCGGGCGACGCACCTAAGGACTTGTTGGCCAACGCGTGGCGGGACATGTCGGCCGGCCCCGCGTCGTGGGGGTGCGGGACACTGGCGCGGTGACCGTCGAGCTGCCTCCTGATGGGGTTGAGGGCGCCGGCTGGTTGTTGTTGGTGTACCGGGTGCCTTCGGAGCCGACCCGTTTGCGGGCGGCGGTGTGGCGGCGGTTGAAGGGGCTAGGGGCGATCTACTTGCAGAACTCGGCTGCGGCGCTTCCGGCCGGCCCGAGTGCCGAGCGGGCATTGCGCCACTTGCGCCGGGAGATCTTGGAGATGTCGGGTAGCGCGATCCTGCTGTCGTGTCAGGCTGTGGCCGGGGAGGCGGGGGTCTTGGCGCAGTTCCAGGCGGCCCGCGATGATGAGTATGAGGAGATTGTCGATCGCTGCCGGGACTTTCTCGCCGGTTTGGAGAAGGAGTACGTCGCCGAACATTTCACCTACGCCGAGTTGGAGGAGAACGAGGTGGATCTGGTGAAGCTGCGCAACTGGTACGCCAAGGTGCGGGCTCGTGACGCGTTCGGTGCGCCGGGACAGCCGGCGACGGTGGAGGCCTTGGGCGAATGTCAGCAGGCGTTGGAGGCCTACGCCGCCCGGGTCTACGCTGAGGAAGACGAAGGTTGACGTGGCCGGTCAGTTGCCGCGGGTCGCCCGCCACAGGCTCATTGGCAGGAGCACTGCGACGGCGGCCGGTATCAACCACCAGGACGGGATGGACGTACGGCTGACCGCGTAGGTGGCGGTGAAGGCGATCACCACGCCGACTGCCACCCGCCAGTCGTCGCCGATGATGAAGTCGTACCAGAAGGCGGCGAAGGCGCGTAGCCGGCGGATCACTGCACTATCCCGCCGGTTGGGGCGAGCGGGGTCGACGGGCGGGGCTGGGGAGTGGCTGGCCGCCGCAGGATCGCGACCATGCCCAAGGCGAGAAGCAGGACGGCCGGGACGAGGGCGAGCAGTGCGGCGTCGGCTCCGGGCCAGTGCGCGCCGGCGCCTTCGGCTCCCCAGAACGTCCCGAACGCGGTGAGCATCACCCCGACCGCGAATTTCATCGTGTTCTCCGGGACCCGGGCTAACGGTGCCCGGGCGGCAAGACCGGCCAATACGACCAAGACAATTGCGCTGACCGCGCCCAGGGAGGCCAACGGCACAGCGTGCTGGTTGGTACCGAAGGTGAGGACGATGAACACCACTTCGAGCCCTTCGAGCACCACGCCTTTGAACGACAGGGTGAAGGCGTACCAGTCCGCGACGACACCACGCCGATCAGCCGGGGCGGCCTGGGCGGCGGCGAGCTGCATTTGGTAGATCTTTTCCTCATCGTGTAGGGCTTTGTGGCCGCTGGCGCGGAGGACCGCCTTGCGCAGCCATTGCAGGCCGAACACCAGTAGCAGGCCCCCGACGAACAGTCGCAGCCCAGACAGCGGAATCTGTGACACCGCTGGGCCGAGCACGGCCACCACGCCAGCGAGGGCGAGCAGGGCGGCGCCGACACCGGTGAAGGCTGACCGCCAGTCCCGGGCAGTGCCGGCGGCAAGGACGATGGTGAGCGCTTCGACCGCCTCGACGGTGCAGGCGAGGAACACGGCTAGGAACAGTGCGCCGCCATTCATCGGGTTCCCCCAAAGGATGATTTTGCCTCATCGCCTGTCATACGAGGAGGGTAACCGCTGTTAGATCCGCAGGTGTGGAGTTGGAGTGGGGTGTTGATCGTGCGGCGTTGTATGCGAGGCAGCCGTCTGGGTCGACAGCCAGTGTCGCCGGTGTGCCCCGGCCGTGCGCCGAGATGTCGAAGACGGCGGTCAGGCTGCCTGCGGCGGTGGTGATCACGTGGTCGTAGCCACGGCCTCGGTAGGCGACGTCAGTGACCGTCCCGGACAGGGTACCGACCCGGTGGTGGCCGGTGGTGAGGATCTGGCTGGCGGTGGGTCGGACCAGCAGGTGCACCTTTTCGCCGGCGCTGACCGGCCCCATCTTGCGGGCGCCGAGGGTGCCGTCGGCGACGGCGACCTCGACGGTGTCCCCGGTGACGCGGGTGGCATGGCCGGTCAGCTCTGCGGCTAGGCCGGTGAAGCGTGCCACGAATGGGGTGGAGGGCCGGCGGTAGACCTCTTCGGGAGTTCCGAGCTGGACGAGCTGCCCGTGGTCGAGCACACCGATCTCGTCGGCCAGCGCGAAGGCTTCGGACTGGTCGTGGGTGATGTAGACGGCGGTCGCACCACTTTCCCGGGTGACGGTGGCGATTTCCACCCGTAGCCGTTCGCGGAGGTCGGCGTCGAGGTTGGAGAGCGGCTCGTCGAACAGCAGCAGCCCGGGGCGGGCGACGACCGCCCGGGCCAGGGCGACGCGCTGTTGCTCTCCGCCGGAGAGCTGATGGGGGTACCGGTCGGCCAGGGCGGTGAGGCCGACCCGGTCCAGGGCTTCGCCGGTGCGGCGTAGGTTCTCGGCGCGGGGGAGGTGGCGGCGGCGCAGCGCGTAGCCGACGTTGCCGGTCACTGTCAGGTGCGGCCACAGCGCGTAGTCCTGGAAGACCATGGCCAGGTTGCGCGATTCCGGTGGGAGCTGCCGGCGGCCGTCGTTGACCATCTGCCCGTCCAGGTGGATCTGCCCGGCGTCGAGTCGCTCGACTCCGGCCAGGCTGCGCACCAGCGTCGACTTGCCCGATCCCGAGGGGCCGAGCAGGACCAGGAAACGGCCGGCGGGCACGTCGAGGTCGATGCCGGACAGGGCGGTGGCCGCGCCGTAACGCTTGATCGCTCCTCGGACGGTGACCCGCTGCCCCGCGGTCGCGTCGTCCGGCGCAGGGGACATGTGCCTACTCCCGCTCATGTTGTGGTGCCGGCGTGGCGCCAGCCCGCCGGGGCGAGCAGCCGGAACAGGGCCCAAGCGGCGGCGACCACACCTAGGGCGAACAAGACGGCGAGGACTTCCATCGCGGTCCCACCGCCGTAGTCGTAGTTGGCCAGCGCCTTGGTGATCCCGACTGCCACCGGGGGGTGCCCCGGCGGGTAGAGCAGTTCTGAGACTGGTAGCTCCAGCAGGGTGACGGCGAAGGTGAGGACCCAGGCGGCGATCAGCGGCCGGGCCAGCAGGGGAAGCACGGTGCGGGCCCACGATCCGGCTGCCCCGGCGCCGTGCACCCGGCCGGCCTCACGCAGCGACTCCTGTACCTGCCCGACAGTGCCGAGCAGCACTCGGGAGGTGGCCGGTAGTGCGGTAGCCAGATATCCCAAGGCCAGCAGTGCGGTCGTCCCGTATAGGTGGATACCCATGCTGTTGAGCTGCGGCAGGTTGTAGGTGAAGATGTAGCCGGCGGCGAAGACGATGCCGGGCAACGCGACCGCGGTCAGCAAGACCAGGTCCAGGAGTCGGGCGCTGACCCGGCCGCTGCGGGTGGTCAGCAGTCTCGCCACTGCCATCCCCAAGATCGCGGTTGTCGAGGCCGTGATGACGGCGAGGCGGGCGGAGTACAGCAGTGGACCGCGCAGGGCGGGGCTGCCCAGGACGCGGGTGTAATTGTCGAGGCTGAACTGATGGTCTCCGACCAGTGAGCCCAGGCCGCGGACCAGGGACGCCGACACTGCGCCGAAGGCCGGCACTCCCAGACCCAGGACGACCAGGGCGACCAGCGCGCTCACGGCGGCGGTCTTGGCCGGCCAGGACAGGCGGTGGCGGCGCGCGGGCCGGCTACGTCCGCCGAGGACCCGAAAGGATCGACCGCGCAAGGCGCGCGATTGGGCCAGCAACGCCAGACCGGCCATCAGCATGAGTAGCCAGCCGACCGCCGCGGCCACCGGGAACCGCACCGGGAAGTTGTAGACGGCGTTGTACAAGGTGAAGGTGGCGACCGGGAAGTGGGCGTCGTTGGCCAGGGTGGCGGCTACCCCGAAGTCACTGATGGACTCGGCGAACACTATCGCCAACGCCGACCACATCGCCGGAGCGACTAGCGCAACCACGATCCGGCTGGTCGCCGCCCGCCCTCGACCGTGGACCCGGGCGGCGGCCTCGAACTCCTCGCCCAGGCCTCGCAGCGCTGCGGAGATCGCCAGATAGGCAAACGGCACGCCTTTGAACGTCAGCACCGTGACCACCCCGACCGGCCCGTAGAACAGCTGCCGTAATCCGGTCGCGGGCAGGCCCAGAACCTCCAGCACACCCGCGGGTTCCAACAGCCGCTCCCAGCCCAGGGCAACCAGGTAGGAAGGAGCGAGGAGCAGCACAAACATCGAAGCGGTCCATACCCTGCGCAGCGGGACGTCGGTGCGGAGCAGGAGCCACGACACCGCCAGGCCGATGCCCGCCGCCAGCACCGCCGTACTCAGCCCGATAAGCAGCGAGTCCAGCAGCCCCCGCAGCAGGGTGCCCTGCAGGGCGTCGCGGAAGCTGGTCAGGGTGAACCAGGCCGACCCTTGATTGAAAAGCCGGGGCGAGAACGCGACCAGCAAGAACAGCATGATCGGAAGCACCAGGCAAGCCACGATCAGCAACCAGAACACGACCAGCGGGGCACCACGGGAGCCGGAAACCCGCAGCCGTACGCCGCCGGCCCGCATCGCTGCAGGGCCCGGTGTGGCCGCCGCAGCCGTATCGGGCTGGACCAGCACCATCTATTTGATGGTCGTGTCGAAGAACGTGTTGATCTTGTTCTCCTGGGGGCCCCAAAAGTAGGGGTCGAGACGCTGGTAGGTCGCGGGGAACGCGGGCAGCGCGGGCAGCGCCGCGATCTCGGGAACCACCGGCCAAAACAGACTGTCTCCGTTGGGGTCGCCGCTTTGCATCGCCGCTTGGCCGGCGGGGGACAAGACGAACTCCACGAACTTGCGGGCCTCCCCCTGAACCGCCGCCGGAGCTGCCTTGTCGATCCCGATCACCCCGGGCAGCAGCGTCGGCTTCGGGAGGTAGAGGACCTTCGGGTCAAACGATGCACTCTTCGGGGCCTTTGCGACCTCGCCGGTCGCGGCCGAGCTTTGGATCAGCCCGTAGCTGATCAGTCCGGTCTCCAGCGCATGCAACGTGTCGCCGTTGGTCGGCGACACGTGCAGCCCGTTACCTTTCAGAGCCCGGAGGAACGCCTCACCCTTGCTGACCCCGGAGTTCTGGCCGCCGAGCTGATTCATCAACCCGGCAATGAATGGGTACGTCGGTCCCGACTGGGAGGGGTCATTCATGCCCACCCGCCCCTTATAGGCCGGGCCGAGCAGATCCTGATAAGCCGTCGGCACGCTCTTCACCTTCGCCGCGTTGTAAATCAACGCGGCCATTACCGTCGTGCTAACCGGCACATAGGAGTGGTCGGCCGGGACCAGCGACTGTCCCACCGGGTTCAGCCTGATCGGCGGGGCGTAGGCCAGCAACTGACCCTGCTTGTCCAAGGCGGCGAACGCCGTGTCACCGTCCACCCACAGCAGGCCCCACTGCGGGTTGTTCCGCTCCGCCGCCACCTTCGCCAGCAACGGCCCGGTGCTGTCATCGACCAGCTTCACCGGTATGCCAGTCGCGGCCGAGAACGCCTTGGTGACCGGCCCGTCATAGCCCTGAGCCGAGTAAATCACCAACGGCACCGTGCCCGACCCCGCAGCCGGCGACGCCCCGGCGCTCGGGGCCGCCGAATCAGTTGAGCTACTTGCTCCTGCCCCGGCGCCACCGGGCCGCGACGTAGTCCCACTCGAACACGAGCTCACCGCCCCCACAGCGACCGCCGCCAAAACGGCGACCGCGACCCGACGCCGGCAACAGGTGACAACCACAAGAAACTTCCCTTCGGAACGGCGGTTAGACAGACCGCATAGCGGCTGTTACAGCGTCCCGGCAACAAGTGAACGCCAGGGAGCTCCACAATGACCGGTGAGCAAACATCAGCTAGCCGTTCTGGCCGCTCAAGTCGTTGTCGAACTCGCCGTCGCCGGCTCGTGGTTAGTAGCCGGCACCCCCCGCCCGGGTGAGGCGGCGCCGGTGCACCAACGCCTCGGTAGGGATGACAACTGAGACAAGAGGGGCACCATGATGCCGTGGCTATGCTTCAACGTCGTCATCGGCGGCGTGCACGCCCGGAACGGCCGGGCTGTACCGCGAACGACTGCCGGGCCGTCTGAGCCCATACCCACGCACGTGACACCACGGAAGGAGGCACACCGGCCGGGCGGAGACGCGGACCGGCTACCTGGCCGCCGTTGAACTCGTGTCGCGGATCTGCGCCGCCGACAACGAACTCAGTACGAACATGATGGCTAGTCTCCTTCGCCCTCCGGCCCGGCCCAGAGTTGAAAGGCCCCGGCCGTGCCGGCCGGCCATCCTAGCCGCCGGCTGGAAGAGACCCGGTCGGCCGGTGAGCGATCGACCCACCGGCCGACAGTCTTCGACGAGTTCAGCGGGTCGGCGGTTCGCCGGTTCGCGGTGATAGGTACAGCGGTGTCGCCCGTGCAGTGCCGTGGAAGTTGAACAGGCCGTTGAGGTTCCCAGCCCTCTGGTCGAAGGAGTGATCGCCGATCCGGGCGTCGGCGAGCCAGTTGTACTCGACGAACCGCAGGATCGAGGTCTGGTCGGTGATGGAGTGGTCGACGGTGTTAGGCCGGGCGTACGGCGAGATGACCAGCAGCGGCAGCCGGGGGCCGTAGCCGCACCGGTCGGCGTAGCCGCCCATCGCCCGACCGTTGCCGCAGCGGCCGGTCGAAGTGAGTGCGTCCTCAGCGGACTGGCTGTTGTTGAGGATCGGGCTCATCTGGTGGTCGTACCAGCCGTCGCTGTCGTCGTAGGCGATGACCACGGCGGTAGACTTCCACGACCTGGCCGACTGCAACCGGTTGATGAGGTTGACCACGAAGTGCTGCTCGTCGAGGGGGTCGGAATAGCCGGCGTGCCCGTCCTGGTACTTCGCGGCCTTGACGAAGCTGACCGCGGGCAGGTTGTCGACGTCCAGGGCCCGGGTGAAGTCGGTCAGGTCGTACTGGTGGTTCGCCCGGTCGGTGCGCCCGATCGCGCCGACCGACGACGGCGGCAGGTGGTGGGGGTTGGCGGTGGACTTGTAGTACTCGAACGGCTGGTGGTGGGGGCTGTAGTCGGTCACCGGGACATCGGCGATGTTGTTGTGCGTCGACGCGCAGACCGCCGGCGTGCCGGTGCTGGGGCGGTACGGGGTCGACGGCCGGAAGCCACCCTGGAAGAAGCCCCAGGTGATCTGCTGGCGGTTGAGCAGGTCACCTATGTTCGTCCCGGTCATGACCAGCCGGTTGAACGCGGTGCTCGAGCAGTCATCGAAGGCCGGGTCGGGGTCGTTGATGACCGTGCCCACACTCTTGGCGTTGGGGGACGCGACGACGTAGGGGTCGGTGGTGCGCTGACCGGTCGGCGTGACCGCATACCCGCCGTGGGTCTGTCCGGAGACAAGGTTGATCGCGCCCGGGGTCGACGGCCCGAACGTCGTGCCGTAGGAATTGTCGCTCATCGCGAAGTGCTGGGCGTAGTTCCACAGGCCGGTGACGGTGTTGCCGTCGTAGTAGTCCATAACCAGGCCGGGCTTGCTCACCTCTGGCGCGGTGCAGTCGGTGACCTGCGTGTTCTGCACGAACTTGTCCATCAGACCGCGGTGGAAGGCCTTCTGCTCGGCGGTGTAGTCGTGGTCCTGGTCGCAGGTGAGCGCTTGACTGCGGTCCAGCCGCTGCGGGTTGGCGGTGTTGGGGTTGGCGGTGAGCAGCGCCCGCGTGAGCCCGTTGACCTTGGGTGTCCCCGCCGCGGCGCGGAACGCCGGCTCGCCGGCCGGGTTCGCTGCGTGCGGATAGGTCCCGAAGTAGTGATCGAAGGACACGTTCTCCTGGAAGATCACCACCAGATGCTTGATCGGCGTCGCGGTCGCCGGACCGGCGGTGGCGGCCAGAGAATGCCCTCCCGCTCCGGCAAACGCCAGTGACGCCAGACCGGCGACAGCCGTAGTAGCACCGATGCGGCCGGCGCGCTGGAAACCTCGCACGTTCGTCTCCCCTTTCCTCGGGGCGCCGATCGGCAGGCCGCAGCCGGCTGTCGAGGCACCATCGGCACCCTGACGGCAGCCGATGAACACCGCGTGTCGCCGTAGCATCGCCCAAGTGACGATCGGAGGAATCTAAGCACCCACGGCGCCGGCCGGAGACCAGGCAGCTGCGAAGGCGACCCACCGCAGCCAAAGGGATGCGTGACCGTTGGGACGGTAGGCCGACAGGGCCCAAGGAGGCATGGTGAGACCCGGATGAGGGTGTCGCCTCCCGGTCGGACTGCCGCCGTGACCGGCCTGGCACTCGGGCTCGGAGCGCTGACCGCCGCCGAGGCATTCACCCACGCCGCCGCCGGCGCGGACGCGTCGGTGCTGGGCTGGGTGCTCACCGGCCAGGAGCACCTGAGTCGACGAACCTTGGCGTGGATGGTGCGACCTGAGCCCGATCAGATTGCTCAGGTGGTGACGCGCTCGCCTCATCGTCGGGTTGCCCGCCCGCCCGGTCTTCTTGGCACGCTGGCCGGGTGGACCCGGCTCGAGAAGATCGTGACTCAGTGGCCACGGTGGCACCGCAGCGTCGAGGGCGAAACTTGGAAGTCGCGACGCTGTCCTTGCTCCCAACTCCCCACCCCGTGACGTCCCGGTGTGCCCATCTACGCCGCGGTGGCGATGATGCCGGCGGCGATGAAGGCCTCGATCGCGGGCCACCGGATCTCGACCGAGGCCAAGGCGGTGAGCTCGTCGATGCCGGCGTTGGCACACGAGTGCTGGCCCCGCACGCCAGGTGCCACCTCCGAGTGTCCCGTTCTGTGCAAATCTGACGTTGACGGCTTGAGCCTCCTCCGATGCCGGATGGCCTTCATGGCCGGCTAAGCGCAGGTCACGCGGTGTGGCTCAATGGCTGAGGCCCGGCCTTCGACCTAGCCGATCCGTACGATGCGGCCGCCTTGGGCCACCGCTACCTCAGCCTCGTCCTGCAACGCTGCACGCATCCGCGGCTGAGGCGCTGCCTGGGCCGCCCGCCACCGGCGAACAGCTCGCCGCGCGATGGACGGCGAGATGACTGGGCCGCAACGCCCACCCTTCGCCGGTCATCCGCCTTGTCCCTCCGATCGGGATACGGAACGCGGCAACAGTTGGACGGATCGTCATCTGGCCGCCATCCGAACGTAGCCGACCGGTGCTGGTGGCTGGCCAGCCTGGGCTGGTGCTGGTCCTCGCCCACCGCGGCTGCCCGTCCCCCCGCCGCCCCGAGAACTCCGTCGCAGCGATGACGGCGGCTCTGGCGGGGCCTGCCGACGGGGTGGAGGTCGATGTGCGTCTCAGTGCTGACGGGGTGCTGGTGTGCAGTCACGACCGGGACCTGATTCGCTTGTCCGGCCAGCCGCTGTGCGTTTCGTGCAGCACTTCGGCCGAGCTGCGCAGGGTGGCACTGGCCGGCGGTCACCGGATGGCGACCCTGGACGAGGTGCTGGCAGCCGTCGGCGGATTCCGCGGCGCCCGAGTGGTCGTCGAGGCCAAGCCGGTCCCTAGTGCCGATGCCGCGCTCCGCACCGCACAGTCGCTGTGCCGCGCACTGGACCGTGCCGGGAGCGGGATCGACGTCACGGTTTCGTCCTTCGATCCCACGCTGCTCGGTGTTATCCGCTCGACACTGCATCGCCGGGGCGCTACGGCGGCAGTTCGTTCCGCGCTGCTTGGCCGGCCCGCAGACTGCGCGGAAACGCTGTTGCGGCGCACCGTCGATG
Source organism: Actinomycetota bacterium (assembly GCA_030947395.1). Classification (GTDB taxonomy): domain Bacteria; phylum Actinomycetota; class Actinomycetes; order Mycobacteriales; family Jatrophihabitantaceae; genus JALZBL01. Next base: position 13,754 of record JALZBL010000015.1, read on the forward strand.
CCGGCCATGACGAGTTGCACCCGCACCTCAGCAGCCTGGTCCGCGCTGCCCACACAGTTGGCGTCGCGCATTCCTTGGGCGCTTCGGTCACCTGCTGGACGGTGAACCGGCGCAGCCACGTGCGCCGTCTGGCTCACCTCGGCGTCGACGCCGTGATCAGCGACCGGCCGGCGGCGGCGCGGGCCACCCTGGCCGGTACGCGGACGTTGGCGCAACGTTCATTCGCCGGTCTCTGACGGGCAGCCGCCTGTCCACCGCCGGCCCCTAGCGTCATCCGCGCCCGGGGCCGACAACCGGCCTCCCAGCACCGGGAGCGACGCGTGAAACGACTTCTTGCACTGGCAGCCGTCTCGGCGGTGATCACCGCCGGCGGCCTCACTGCCGCCGCCGCGAGCTACGGCAACCATCCGCTCGACCACAACCGTGTCGGCCCGCAGGGCGACGGATCGCAGCTCACCCCGGTGAACCAGTTCGTCACGCCGGCCGGCGCCGTGATCCGCTTCGACAAGGGTCGGCTGCAGGACTCCGGAGTCAGCCCGAATGGCCGGTACGCGGTTGCGCTGGCGTGGCACGACTTCTCCGGCTTCATCGCGGTGTTCGACCTGACGACCCGGAGGCTCGTGCAGGAGTATCACCCGACCAGCGGCTCGGGCGACGTGTCGTTCCGCGGCGTGCTCTGGGCGGCCGACGGCCACACCGTATGGGTGGCTCAGTCGGCCGACCTGCTGAAGTTCCCGGTCAGCCCGCCTGGCCGCCTCGGCTCTCCCACGGTGGTGACGCTGCCGGGTTCGACCAGCCGGTTGCCCCTCCCCAGTGGCTTTGCTTGGAC
>JALZBL010000122.1 GCA_030947395.1 Actinomycetota bacterium
CGCGTCGGCCCAGGCCTGCGGACCGCCGAGCTCGGCCACCAGCTCGCGCGCCGCGGCGGCCGAGCGGGTGTCGTTCCAGAGCAGGGCCGGACGTACCACCGCGCCGTCCTCGTCGAGACAGACCATCCCGTGCTGCTGCCCACCGACGGCGACCGCGGCCACGTCGTCGAACCCGCCGGCCTCGGCGATCGCCGCCTCGGCCGCAGTCCACCAGTGCTCCGGATCGATCTCGGTGCCGTCCGGGTGCGCCGCCCGGCCGGAGCGCACGAGCGTGCCGGTCTCGGCGTCGCGGACGACAACCTTGCACGCCTGCGTCGAGGAGTCGATCCCGGCCACGAGGGTCACGAAGCAGCCGCCGGCGTCATCGGCTTATCGTGCGCCCAGGATGTGTTCCAGGGCTAGCTGGTCCAGCCGCACCGCGCCGACGCGACGCTGCCCGGCGGCCTCGACGTCGAAGTCGGCGAAGGTCGACCGGTCGGCCATCAGGTCGGCCAGGGACTCGCCGGCGCCCAGCGTCGGCTGGTGCAGCTCGCCGACCTGGGCCTCGGCCAGCGCATCCTTGACCTCGGGGTCGGCCCGGAACGCCCGCGCCCGCTCGCGCAGCAGCAGGTAGGTGCGCATGTTGGCCGCCGCGGACTCCCAGACCCCACGGATCTCCTCGGTGCGCAATGGCTTGTAGTCGAAGTGACGCGGTCCGTCGTAGGCGGCAGCGCCGCCGGCCCCGTGTTCGAGCAGGTCGACCAGCGAGAAGGCGTTGATGAGGTCGCCGTGACCGAAGATCAGGTCCTGGTCGAACTTGATGCCGCGCTGGCCGTTGAGGTCGATGTGGAACAACTTGCCCTGCCAGATCGCCTGGGCCACCCCGTGGGCGAAGTTGAGGCCGGCCATCTGCTCGTGCCCCACCTCCGGGTTCACCCCGACCATCTCGGCGTGCTCGAGGGTGGAGATGAAAGCCAGCGCGTGACCCACCGTGGGCAGCAGGATGTCCCCGCGCGGCTCGTTGGGCTTGGGCTCGATGGCGAAGCGCAGGCCGTAGCCGCGTTCGGTGACGTAGGCGGCGAGGGTGTCGATGCCCTCGCGGTAGCGCTCGAGCGCCGCGCCGACGTCCTTCATCGAGTCGACCTCTGAACCTTCCCGGCCGCCCCAGAACACGTACGTCTGCGCCCCCAACTCGGCGGCCAGATCGAGGTTGCGGGCCACCTTGCGCAACGCGTAACGGCGCACCGAGCGGTCGTTGGCGGTCAAGCCGCCCTCCTTGAACACGGGGTGCGTGAACAGGTTGGTGGTCATCATCGGCACGACCATCCCCGTCTCGGCCAGCGCCGCCTTGAACGCCTCGACGATCCGGGTCCGCTCGGCCTCGGGCGACCCCGCCGGGATCAGATCGTCGTCGTGGAACGTGACGCCGTAGGCGCCGAGCTCGGCCAACCGGTGCACCGCCTCGACCGGGTCGAGCACCGGGCGGGTCGGGTCGCCGAAGGGGTCACGGGCCGGCCAGCCGACCGTCCACAGCCCGAAGCTGAAGCGATCGTCGCGATTCGGCGCGGGGAGGGCAGGCATGAGTGGACCTCGACTCTGTTGATCAGGCGCCGGTGGGCCCCGGCCAACGCGTTTGTTGTGGCCGCAAACATATGCGGGCCGGTAGGTGCAGTCAACGATCCCCAAAGCGGCGGTGACAGGATCGCTGCCATGCCCGATCCCGGCCGCGCTGGTCAGCTGCCCCTCCCCGCCGATCTCGTCGACGTCACCCGGCTGGTCGCCGCGTACTACGACGAGCATCCCGACCCCGGCCGGGACGAACAGCGGGTTGCCTTCGGCACCTCGGGCCACCGAGGGTCCGCACTGAGCCGCTCGTTTAACGAGGACCACATCGTGGCGATCAGCCAGGCGATCTGCGAGTACCGCGCGGGGCAGGGCATCCGGGGGCCGCTCTTCCTGGGCTCCGACACCCACGCCCTCTCCGGCCCGGCGACCACATCGGCGCTGGAGGTCCTCGCCGGCAACGGAGTGGACGTGCGGGTCGACTCCCGCGGCGGGTACACCCCGACGCCGTCGGTCTCGCGGGCCATCCTCACGGCCAACGCCGCCAACGCCGGCGGGCCGGGCGGTCAGGCCGACGGCGTGGTGGTCACGCCGTCGCACAACCCGCCGGCCGACGGTGGCTTCAAGTACAACCCACCCGACGGCGGCCCGGCCGGCACCGAGATCACGAGCTGGATCCAGGACCGGGCCAACCAGTTGCTCACGTCCGGACTGTCGACGGTCAAGCGAACGGACGTCGAGAAGGGGCGCCGGGACGGCAGCATCCTCGGTTTCGACTTCCTCGGCGAGTACGTCGCCGCCCTGTCCGGCGTCATCGAGATGGATGTCATCCGCGGGGCCGGCGTCCGCATCGGCGCCGACCCGTTGGGAGGCGCGTCGGTGGGCTACTGGGGTGAGATCGGCGCGCAGTACGGCCTCGACCTCACCGTCGTCAATCCGGGCGTGGACCCCACGTTCAGGTTCATGACCCTGGACTGGGACGGCAAGATCCGCATGGACTGCTCGTCGCCGGCGGCGATGGCGTCTCTCATCGCCCGCCAGCACGAGTTCGACGTCGCCACCGGGAACGACACCGACGCCGACCGCCACGGCATCGTGACGCCCGACGGCGGGCTGATGAATCCCAATCACTACCTGGCCGTCGCAATCGAGTACTTGTACGCCCATCGCACGGGGTGGCCCATCGACGCCGCGGTCGGCAAGACGCTGGTCAGCTCGTCGATGATCGACAAGGTCGCGCGCGAACTCGGGCGCCGGCTCGTCGAAGTACCGGTCGGCTTCAAGTGGTTCGTGCCCGGTCTGCTGGACGGCTCCATCGCCTTCGGTGGCGAGGAGAGCGCCGGCGCCTCGTTCCTGCAGGGTGACGGCTCGGTGTGGTCCACCGACAAGGACGGGATCATTCTGTGCCTGCTGGCCGCGGAGATAACCGGCCGCACGGGGAGGTCACCGAGCGAGCACTACCACGAACTCACCAACCGCTTTGGCGCGCCGGCCTACGCTCGCATCGACTCGCCGGCGACGCGGGAGCAGAAGGCGGTGCTCGCCCGGCTTTCGCCGGAGCAGGTCGCGGCGACCCAGCTGGCCGGCGATTCCATCACCGGGCGCCTCACCACCGCACCGGGCAACGGCGCGGCCATCGGCGGCCTCAAGGTGACGACCGACCAGGGCTGGTTCGCCGCCCGGCCGTCGGGCACCGAGGACGTCTACAAGCTCTACGCCGAGTCCTTCCGCGGCCCCGAGCACCTCGAGCGGATCCAGGCGGAGGCCCGCGAGATCGTCAGCGCGGCGCTCGCCGGCTGAGCCCGCCGATAGGCCGGTGGCCGGCCGGGTGCCGGCTACCGGGCCAACGAAGCTCAGCCGGGCTGAAAGCGGTAGCCGATACCGGGTTCGGTGACGAGGTGCTTGGGCCGAGCCGGGTCCACCTCGAGCTTGCGGCGCAACTGGCCGAAGTGGAAGCGCAGGTACCCCGATTCGTCGGCGTAGGCCGGACCCCAGACTTCGCTGAGCAACTGGCGCTGGGTGAGCAACTGACCGGGATGGCGCACGAGTCGCTCGAGGAGCTCCCATTCGGTGGGCGTGAGGCGCACGTCGGTGCCGTCGGCCCGCATAACCCGCCGCGCGGCCAGGTCGACCTCGCTGGTGCCGATCCGCACGGCCGCCGACGGCGGCCCCGACCCGCCCGGACGTCGGGTGACGGCCCGGATGCGCGCCATCAGCTCGTCGATGCCGAACGGCTTGATCACGTAGTCATCGGCCCCGGCGTCGAGGGCCTCCACCTTGTCCGCGCCCGTGCTGCGCCCGGACAGCACGATGATCGGCACGTCCGTCCAGCCGCGCAGCCCGGCGATCACCTCCGTACCGTCCAGGTCGGGCAGCCCGAGATCGAGCAGGACGACGTCCGGCGGGTGCTTGCCGGCCAGCACCAACGCGTCCCGCCCGGTCGCCGCGGCGTGGACCTCATAACGTCGCGCGCGCAGGTTGATCGACAGCGCCCGCACGATCTGCGGTTCGTCGTCCACGACGAGCACCCGCATCAGGCCCGCACCGTCATCGGGTCCGGGCGAGCCGGTGACATCGCCGCCACCGGCAGTGAGACAACCATCGTCAGCCCCCCGCCGGGTGTCTCCTCGGGCATCACGCTGGCCCCCATGCCCTCGGCGAAGCCGCGGGCCAGGGCCAGCCCGAGCCCGACGCCGCTGGTGTTGGACGTGTCGCCGAGGCGCTGGAACGGCGCGAAGATCCGCTCCTGAGCCCCGGGTGGCAACCCGGGGCCCCGGTCGACGACCCGCACCTCGACCCGGTCACCGAGCGCGCTGGCGGTGACCTGCGGCGCTGATCCGGGCGGGGAGAACCGCAAGGCGTTGTCGACGAGGTTGGCCACGATCCGGGCCAGCAGACCCGGATCGGCGTCCACGTCCGGCAGGTCCTCGGCCGCGGTGACCGCGACACCGTCGGCGGCCGGGCCGAGGTCGTCGAGGGCGCGCGCGATCACCGCGTCGACGCCGACCTTCTGACGGGACACGGCCATCACCCCGGCCTGCAGGCGGCTCATGTCGAGCAGGTCGCCGATGAGCTCGGCCAGCGCGTCTAACGACTCGTCGGCGGTGGCCAGCAGCTCGCGACGGTCCTCGGTCGACCACTCGACGCGCTCCGCAGAGGACGGGTCCTCGCTCGTACGCAAGCTGCTTACCGCCGCCTTGGCCGAAGCCAGCGGAGTTCGCAGGTCGTGACTGACCGCACGCAGCAGGGCGGTTCGCGTGGCGTCGACCGCTTGCAGGGCCGAGCCGGCGTCCGCGGCCACCGCGAGCCGTTCAGTGCGCAGTGCGGCGGCCGCCTGGTGGGCCAGCGCCGTCAGCGTGCGGCGGGCGTCGGCGTCGAGGATCGGACCCCGCACGGCCAGCGCGGTGTCCTCGTCCACGCTGGCCAAGTCGTCCGCGGCCTCCGGCCGAGTGGCCGGATCATTGCCGGCCGCCGCGACCACCGTCCAGTCTCGATCGCGCCGCTCCAGCAGGGCCACCGAATCGGCGCCGAAGATCTCGCGGACCTGGTCCAGCAGGGCGGGCAGCTGCGAGCGCCCGCGCAGCACGCTGCCCGCCACGGTAGCCAGGGTCTCCGACTCGGCCGACGCCCGCGCGGCCTCCCGCCGGCGCCGCTCGGCCCGGTCGACCAGGACCGCCACGATGATCGCGACTACGACGAACACCGCCAGCCCGATGGCGTTGTTCCGCTCGGCGATGGTGAATCCGTGCAGCGGCGGGGTGAAGAAGTAATTCAGCAGCAGCGAGGCGGCCACCGCGGTGAGCGCGGCCACGACGCGCCCACCGATCAGGGCGACCAGCACCGTGGCCAGCAGGAATACGAGGGCGTCGCTGAGGGGGTTCAGGTCGCGGCGCAGGGCCGTCAGCGCGAGACACAGGACGCTGAGCAACCCGGCCGCGAAGGCGGCACTGAGGATTCGCCGCCGCGGACCGTGGGTCAGCGTCGATCCGACCCGGGTGCGGCCGGTGCCCGCCGCCTCGTGGGTGACGATGTGCACGTCGATGTCGCCGCTGGCCCGCACGGTGCGCGAGCCGACACCCGGGCCGGTGAGCCAGGCCAGCAGTGAGCCGCGCCGCGAGGCGCCGAGCACCAGCTGGGTGGCGTTTACTCCGCGCGCAAAGTCGAGCAGCGCGGCCGGTACGTCGTCCCCGCGGACCACGTGATAGGACGCACCGAGGGACTCGGCCAGGGCGCGTTGGGCGGCCAGCAGCCCCGCGTCCGCGCCGGTGAGCCCGTCGCCGCGGGCCACGTGCACCGCGAGCAGCTCGGCCCCGCCCCGCGCGGCGATGCGGGCCGCCCGGCGGATGAGCGTCGCTCCCTCGGGCCCCCCGGTGAGCGCCACGACGACCCGTTCCCGCGTCTCCCAGGTGTCGCTGATGCCGTGGGCCGCGCGGTAGCGCTGCATGCCCTCGTCCACCCGGTCGGCTACCCAGAGCAGGGCCAGCTCGCGCAGGGCGGTCAGGTTGCCGAC
>JALZBL010000471.1 GCA_030947395.1 Actinomycetota bacterium
ACTGTGGCTGGCCGACCTGCCGGCGCGCGAGCCCGCCCGGGTGAACGCGCGCTGATGCGCGTCGGGATCGTCTGCCCGTACTCCTGGGACATCCCCGGAGGCGTGCAGGCACACGTGCGCGACCTCGCCGAGCAACTCATCGTCCTCGGTCACGCGGTCTCGGTCCTGGCGCCAGGCGACGAGGACTCGCCGGGCCTGCCTCCGTATGTGGTGACGGCCGGCAAGGCGGTCCCGATACCGTACAACGGCTCGGTCGCGCGGCTCCAGTTCGGGGTGGTGTCGGCGGCCCGGGTGCGCCGCTGGCTGCGCGACGGGGCCTTCGATGTGGTCCACGTCCACGAGCCGGCCCCACCGAGCCTGTCGCTGCTGACCTGCATGATCCACGACGGGCCACTGGTGGCGACCTTCCACGTAGCCACCGCTCGTTCGCGTTTCCTGGCGATGTTCGACAGCGTCCTGCAGCCATTCCTGGAGAAGTTGAGCGGGCGCATCGCCGTCTCGCCGGCCGCGCGGAATGTGATCGTGGAGCATCTCGACGCCGACGCCGTCGTCATCCCGAACGGCGTCGCTATTGCGCGCTTCGCCAGCGCCGCGCCCCTTCCGGGATATCCGCGCGAGGGCGGCACGATCGGCTTCATCGGCCGCTACGACGAGCCGCGCAAGGGCATGGACGTCCTCGTCGACGCGCTCGACCGGCTGGTCGCGCACCGTCCGGGGCTGCGGCTGCTGGTGGCCGGGCGCGGCGAGGCCGACGCCTTCCTCGCCCGCCTGCCTACGCGGGTGGCCGCGCGCATCGACATGCTCGGACAGGTGAGCGACGCCGACAAGGCTCGGATGCTGCGCAGCGTGGACGTGTACTGCGCCTCCAACACCGGGCAGGAGAGCTTCGGGGTGATCCTGCTCGAGGCGATGGCCGCCGGCACCGCGATCGTCGCCAGTGACCTGGAGGCGTTCCGCCGGGTGCTCGACGGCGGCGCGGCCGGCGCGCTGTTCCCAGCGGGCGACGGCGTGGCGCTTGCGGCCACCCTTTCGGCCACCCTGGACGACCCGGAACTGCGGGCGAAGCTCGCCGCCGCCGGCGTTCGCGCGGTCCGCCCCTACGACTGGACGGTGGTGGCGCAGGCCATTCTGCGGGTGTACGAACTGGCGATCGCCGGGGCTGGGATCCTGCCTGGGTACGGCCGAACGCCGGGCACCACCGTCTAGGGTTGGCCGCGATGCTTGCCGTCATCTGGCTGGTCGTCGCGGTGGCGGCGGCCGTTCTGCTGTCGATGTGGACCACGTTCACCCTCACGCGCCTCGATCGCCTGCACGCGCGGGTGGACGCGGCCCGCGCCGCGCTCGACGCCCAGCTGGTGCGCCGCTCGGCCGCCCTGATGCACGTCGCGGACTCGCCTGAGAACGGACTCGATCCGGCCGAGCGGCGCGAGCGCGAGGCCGCCGCGGAAGCTGCGCTCGATCCGGATCCGGTCGGCACCCGCCAAGCGGCCGAGAACGCCGTGGGCCGCGCCGTCCTCGACCTCGCGGGCAGCGGCGCGACGATCGCCCCGGAGGCGGCCGCCGAGCTGCGCGAGGCCGCCGTCCGGGTGCAGCTTGCCCGGCGCTTCTACAACGACGCAGTGCGCGACACCCGGGCGCTCCGTGCACGGCGTATGCCCCGTATGCTGCGTTTGGCCGGGAATGCTGAAATGCCCCAGTTCTTCGACATCGACGACACCGTGCCTCCTGACGACGGCGCGCGTACCACTCCCGGCCCGAACGCGTCGTAGTTTTCGAGACGACGACTCCGCCGGACGAGACCCGAAGGAGGTTTCATGATCCGCAGCCCCCGCCCCGCCGCGTTCGTGTGCGCCACCGCGGCGCTGCTCGTACTCGCCGGGTGCAGTGGCAGCAGCCACTCGACGAAATCCGCCGCGCCCACGCCGACTCCCAAGACCTCGCCCGCGCCCTCGTCGACGGCGAAGGGTTCCAAGCCGGCGCCCAAGCCGAAGAAGCCGCCGCGCCCGCTGGCCGTTGCCCCGTTGACCGGGGGC
>JALZBL010000472.1 GCA_030947395.1 Actinomycetota bacterium
TACGGCTCGTGGTCGGAGCTACTCGGCCGGACCAGGCCTACGGTCAGTTCGGTCAAGGCGATTTCCGGTTCGCTGGATGCGGGTCTACGCGCGCGCCTCGTTGCGGCCTACCGAAGCGGTCACGGCACAGTGATCACGATTCCCATCCCGGGCGTCACCTCGCACGTGCGGTCGTTGCCGGCCCTGGTCTACCTACCGCCCCAGTACGGCAACCCGAATGTCCGCCAGGACTTTCCCGTGGTCGAGATGCTGGGCGGCTTCCCCGGCGGACCCCAGACCTGGTTCAAGCAACTGGCCCTGCGTCAGACGATCGACGCCTCCATTCGGGACGGCTCGTCGGTGCCCTTCATCCTGGTGGCGCCGACGATGAACGTCGCGCTTCCGCGCGACACCGAGTGCGTCAACGTCACCCACGGCCCGAAGGCGGAGACCTACCTGAGCGCGGACGTGCGGCGGGCAGTGACCACGGCGTTTCGGGCCGAGCGCGATCGTTCCCACTGGGGCGCCATGGGGTACTCGACCGGCGGGTACTGCTCGCTGGAGCTGGCGCTGCACCACCCGGATCTGTTCAGCGCCGCGGTGTCCATGTCGGGTTACGTCTACCCGGCGCACGATCGCACGACCGGGGACCTGTTCGGGCACAGCGCGGCCCGCCGGCTCGAGAACAGTCCGGCGTGGCTCCTGGCCCATCGTCCGCAGCCGAACGTGTCCCTGCTGGTGATGACCAGTCGCCAGGACCACCACTCCTTCCGCGACGACCACGCGTTCACCCGGTTGGCCCGCGCCCCGCTGTCGATGTGGACGCTGACCATGGCCCGCGGTGGGCACAACGCCACGTTCTGGCGCAGCCTGGAACCCACCGCGTTCGGCTGGCTGTCGCGCCGGCTCATCGCTGCGTTGACACCGCTCCCCACCGTCAACGGGGCCCAGCCGGTGCAGGTGCCGCCGGTGCCGGATGAGCCGTCCCGCTTGCCCCGCCACGTCGCCCGGCCACCAGTACCTGGCCTGAGGACCGGCCGGTGAGGGCACGCATAGCGGTCGCGACGGTGATCGTGCTGCTCGGTGGCATCACTGTGTTCGTGGTCGGTTACCGGATCCGGATCGAGCACTCACCGCGCAACCGGGGCCCGGCCGCGGCAGAATCCGGTCGAAACAGCGGTCGAACGTCCGGGGGGAGCGAGACCGCCGCGGCGCCCGGCGATACGGCTCCGGCGCGCAGTGCCCCGCCCGGGCCAGCCGCGGCCAGCGCGCCGGTCGGGCCGTTGTTCCAGCCGGCCACGGACGTGCACGGCTGCACCGCCAGCGTGGTCGACAGCCCGAGCCGGGACCTGCTGATCACCGCCGCCCATTGTGTGACCGGTAACGCCGCGGGCCTGCGGTTTGCGCCGGGCTACACCCGAGGCATCGCGCCGTACGGTTCGTGGACGGTGCTGGCCGCTTACGCCGATCCCCACTGGGTCCAGGGCCAGGATCAACGCTACGACTTCGCCGTCCTACGCGTGGCCGCCGACCGGTCCGGGCGCCACGTCCAGGACCGCGTGGGCGCCAACCGGCTGCCGTCGGGCACACGGACCGTGCCGGCGGTCGTCCGTGTGGTGGGGTATGCCGCCGGTCGCGACGACGACGCCGTCACCTGCAACACGACGGCCACCGACTATGGGGGGGACGAGACGTCGCCCTTCCTGGAGTTCGACTGTGCCGGGTTCGTGAGCGGGACCAGCGGCTCGCCGTGGATCACGGCCGTCGATCCGGTCTCAGGAGCCGGCGCGATCGTCGGTCTGATCGGCGGGCTCGACGCGGGTGGCTGTACGGACGCCGTCTCCTATTCGCCCCGGCTCGGAGCACCGGCCGTCGCCTTGGTGGTGCGGGCCGAGACCGGCGACGCCCCCGACCAGATGCCCTCGGCCCCGTCGGACGGCTGCTGACCGGTCGGTCAGGCCAGCGAACGGCGCAGCGCCTCCCGGGCGGCGAGCATGCCGGACATGCCGTGCACCCCACCTCCGGGTGCGGTCGAGGCCGAGCAGAGGTAGAC
>JALZBL010000123.1 GCA_030947395.1 Actinomycetota bacterium
CCACACCGGCGCTGGGCACGACCGGAGCGTCGAGCGCGGCGGCCAGCCGCTCGGTGCGGCCACGCAGCGTGGCCGGGTCGGCGCGCAGCGAACCCCAGGTGGGCGTAACTGGGCCCCGCAGAGTGGCCTCGAGCGCGGCCAGGGTCAGCTTGTCGACGCGTAGCGCACGGGCCAAGGGGTGCCGCCGCAGTCGCTCGACCACGTCGGCGCGGCCGAGGATCAGGCCACCCTGCGGGCCGCCGAGAATCTTGTCCGCGCTGCAGGTCACCACGGCGGCACCCTGGCGTAGAGCGGTCGTGGCGTCGGGCTCATCGGGGAGTAGGGGGTCCGGGGCCAGCAGACCACTGCCGATGTCCACGACCACAGGCACGCCGAGTCTGGCCAAGTCGTCGACCCCGACCGAGGAGGTGAACCCTTCGACCCGGAAGTTGCTGGGGTGCACCTTGAGGATGCACCCCGTCCGATCGTCGACCGCTGTCTGGTAGTCCGCCAGGGACGTCCGGTTGGTGGTGCCGACCTCCCGAAGCCGTGCCCCGGTCGAGGTGATCAGGTCCGGCAGCCGAAAGCCGTCGCCGATCTCCACCATCTCGCCGCGGCTCACGACGACGTCGCGGCCGGCGGCCATGGCCGTGGTGGCCAGGACTAAGGCCGCCGCACCGTTGTTGACGACGAGCCCGGCCTCGGCGGCGGGGACGGCCTCGTGGAGGGCGGCCAGCGTCCCTCGCCCCCGTCGGGACCGCGCACCGGAGTCGAGGTCCAGCTCGACGTCGACGTACCGCGCCGCGGCACGGACCGCCTCGAGCGCCGCGTCGGACAGGGGCGCCCGTCCGAGGTTCGTGTGCAGGACCACGCCGGTGGCGTTGAGGACCGGGGTCAGGCTGGTCGCACTCGGGGGGAGCCGCAACAGCGTGTCTTCGAGGACCTGCTCGGGTGCAATCTCACCCCGGCGGGCCCGTTCCTGGGCGGCCCAGACTGCAGTTTTGACGGTAGTGCGGCCGAGCCGGGCGACCTCAGCGTCGACCCGCGGGTCGGCCAGGACAGCGTCGGTGCGCGGGACGCGCCGGCGACCGTCGGGGGCGTCCATCGCCTCATCGTAAGGCGGGTGCAGGTGCGGCGCGCTGTGGCGGAGGCGGATGGGAATCGAACCCACCTGACCGAGATCCTCGGTCACACCGGTTTTGAAGACCGGGAGGGCCACCAGGCGCCTAAACGCCTCCGCGTGCCACCTTACGGGGCGGAACGTAGGCTCGTTGAATGACCGCGACCGCACCCGGATACCGGCTGACCCAGTTCGCGCACGGCGGCGGCTGCGCCTGCAAGATTCCGCCGGGCGAGCTCGAAGAGGTCCTGGCTGGGCTCACCGGCCACACCGACCCGAACCTCCTGGTCGGCTTGGACGACGGCGATGACGCGGCTGCGGTGCGGATTAACGGGACGACCGCCGTGATCAGCACCGCGGACTTCTTCACGCCGGTGGTGGATGACGCCTACGACTGGGGCCGCATCGCTGCCGCGAACGCCCTCTCCGACGTGTACGCGATGGGGGGCCGGCCGATCGTCGCGGTCAACCTCGTCGGCTGGCCGCGGGAGACACTGCCGACCGAGCTGCTGCGGGAGGTGCTCCGCGGTGGACTCGAAGTGGCGCGCGCCGCCGGCTGCCCGATCGCCGGGGGGCACAGCATCGACGACCCCGAGCCGAAGTACGGCATGGCGGTCACCGGCATCGCCGACCCGAGTCGGCTGCTGCGCAACGACGCCGGACAAGCCGGTATGCCGCTGAGCCTCAGCAAACCGCTCGGCGTGGGCGTCCTGAACAACCGGCACAAGTCCACCGGTGAGATGTTCCCGCAGGCGGTCGACTCGATGGTGGCGCTCAACGACGTTGCTTCGCGCGCCGCACTCGAGGCCAACCTTGAGGCGGCGACCGACGTGACCGGGTTCGGGTTGCTGGGCCACTTGTTCAAGATGATGCGGGCGTCCGGGGTGAGCGCCGTGGTGGACGCCGCGAGCGTGCCCTATCTCGATGGCGCCCGCGGGTCGCTGCGGGCGGGCTACGTCAGCGGCGGCACTCGGCGCAACCTGGACTGGGTGCGTCCGCACCTAGACGCCGATGGCGCTCACGTCGACGAAGAGGAGCTCTTGCTGCTCGCCGACGCGCAGACCAGCGGCGGTCTGCTCGTGGTGGGCGAGATCCCGGGGGCGCCGGTGATCGGCGAGGTCGTTCTCAGAGGGGCTGCCGCGGTCACCGTCCGCTGACGAACGTCAGTGGTCGGTGGTGGCCGTCGCCTCGCCGAGCAGGCTCTCCTCGGCGTTCTGCCGGGTGCGGGGGATCTTGGTGATGAAGGTCAACACGATGCCGGCCAGTGCGATGATCCCGAGCACGGTGTAGGCCACGTTGTAGCTCTTGGCGCTGCCGATCAGCGAGGAGGCGATGAGCGGGCCGACGACCCCACCGATGCTCCAGCCAATGATCATCAGGCCGTAGATGGCGCCGGCGTTCTTGACCCCGAAGAAGTCACCTGCGGTCGCCGGCATGGTGCCGAACCCGCCGCCGTAGCACAGGTAGATCACGGCCGCCAGGGCGAAGAAGAGGGCCCCGTTGGCGGCATGCGGCAGGAGCAGCAGACAGAGCCCGTTGAGCCCCAGCATGAGGGCGAAGGCGAGCATCCGGCCGGTGTAGTCGGAGACGGCGGCCCAGACGATGCGGCCGCCCCCGTTGAAGATGGCGAGGATGCCGACGGCGCCAGCCGCGGCGGTGGTGGTGTAGCCCGCGATGTCGCTGAAGCTGGCCGCCGCTTGGGAGATGAGGGCGATGCCAGCCGTCACGTTGAGCGTGAGGATCGCCGTCAGCAGGTACCACTGCCATGTCCGCAAGGCCTCGCCCTGGGTGTAGTCCCTGCCGCTGTCCACGACGCGACCGGACGTGGCCGGCGCATACCCCGGTACGTGGTAGCCGGCTGGGGGGTTGCGGAAGAACGCGGCCCCGATCACGGAGAGGACGAGGTAGCCGATCCCGAGGGGGAGGAAGGCTCTGGTGGGGACGTCCTTGTTCTGGTCGATGAGGGACTGGGCGACCGGGGACGTCAGTACGGCACCGAAGCCGAACCCGCCGACCGCGAGCCCGGTAATCAGGCCGCGCTTGTCGGGGAACCACTTCTGCAGCATGGCGATCGGGACGATGTAGGCCAGCCCGAGACCGAACCCGCTGATCACGCCGTAGCCCGCGACGAGGAGTGGCAGCTGGCTGCGGTCGTGCGCGAACGACGCCACGGTGACGCCGAGGCCGTAGATGACCCCGCCGACGAGGGCCACGATGCGGGGGCCGCGCCGGTCCTGGATCCGGCCGCCGACGTAGGTGCCGATGAAGATCATCCCGATGGTCACCTCGAACGGCAGTGCCGCCTCCACCTTGTTGAGGGTGAACGGGGGCGCGGCCGTCAGCGCTTTGCTGAAGACGCTCCATGCGTAGACGGCGCCGATGGAGAACTGCAGCAGCAGTGCGGCCGCGACCAGCCACCACCGGCCGCGCGTCGGGTTGTCTCCGGTTGGCGACTGGGGCTGCTCCGTGCTCATCCCTGGGCCCTCCCTTCGCTGGCCCCGGCGACCTGGCCGTCGGGGGAGTGGCGTACCGCTCGGCCCTGCTCGAGCCGCTCGCGTTGCGGTACGACGGTGTACTTGGGGTCTCGCGCCGATTCCTGCCCGGCCTCGAACACCCCGAAACGGGTACAGACCGACCCGGCCATGAGGGCCGCCCCCGAGACGCCGGCTACGAACCGGTTTCGTCCCCCCAACGCCGCGCCCAGGGCGCCGCCGACGGTCAGCGCCATGCTGGCCTTCATCAGGGTCCCGGCCTTGCCGTGGTGCAGCGGCTCGGCGGACAGGCCCATCGAGGACTCCGTAACCCGCTCGGCGACGAGGTCCAGCACCGCGCCGGCAACGGCGAGCCGCCGGGCGGGGGTCGCCTGTTCGGGCGGTGCGCCCAGCATGCCGAGACCTCCGGCGGCCGCGGCCGCGGAGCCGACGAAGACGAACGGCAGCTCACGGTAGGCGTCGTGCCACGAGGGGGTCGCCGTGTCGGCCAGGAGCACCGGCGTGTACGCGGCGACGGCCGGGGCGACGGCGGCTGCGGCGACGCCGGTGGCCCGGCCGACCGGCGGGAGCCACGGCCCGACGGCGCTGCGTCGGACCCCGGGAATCAAGCCGGCGACCTCGGCGGCCGCAGCAAGGGCGGCCACCGGTCCGTAGGCGCTGAGTATCCAGGTGCCAACGGACATCGGGGAGGTGAGCTTGGCGACCCGCAGCATGTTGAGGAAGCGCTCAGGCCGCCCCAGGTCGTGCACCAGCGTCACGAGGGCTGCGGTCACGGCCCCTAGCGCCGCCAGCCGACCGGTGCGACGCAGGGCGTCACGCCCGGTGAGGTCCGCCCCGGCGGCCAGGAGCGAGGAGCCGGCGGCCAGGCCTCCGAAGAACAGGTAGGCGGGGATGTCCGCCTCCCACGGCGACGGCTTGACCACCTGGCGCCCGTAGTAGGAGGTGAACGTCGCGGGCGGCACCATCGACTGCTCGCCGCCGCCGCGTCCACCCCGTCGCCGAGCCGAGCGGGAGCCGGGCAGGCTGCCGGGCGCCGGATGCTCGGCTACCTCCGACGCCGACGACGTGAGTGACTCACCCGACGCAGCCGACGTGGGCCCAAGGCCCCGCCACGAGCGGACCCGTTCGCCCAGCCCGCCGAGTCGGGCCGGCGAGATGCTCATCGTCGCCGTCCGAGGAAGGCGGCGGCGGCACCGGCCAACATCACCGCCGCGGCGGTGGCGGCGCGGGCATACATCCGGGGTAGGTCTTTGGTCGTCACGACCGGGTCGGGTGGGAGGCCGTAGACCTCGGGCTCATCGAGCAGGAGGAACATCGAGCCGCCACCCCCGATCCCGTCGTCGGGGTCCTCGAGATAGAGCCGGGCCTTCGGGATTCCTCTCTCGTGCAGCGCCTCCACCCGTTGCTGAGCACGTTCCCTCAGCTCGGTGACGTCGCCGAACTGGATCGACTGGGTGGGACACGCTTGCGCGCAGGCGGGGGTCTTCCCGGCGCCTAGCCGGTCGTAGCAGAGCGTGCACTTCTGGGCGATGCCGACGTTCTTGTTGCCCTCCGGGCCCTGCCGACGCTCGATGACCCCGAACGGGCAGGCCGGCACGCAGTACCCGCAGCCGTTGCAGATGTCGTCCTGCACCACGACGGTGCCGAACTCGGTCCGGAACAGCGCACCGGTCGGGCACACGTCCAGACAGGCCGCGTGCGTGCAGTGCTTACAGACGTCGGACGACATCAGCCACCGGAAGTCAGAGTGCTCCGGGTCGGTGCGTGGGCTGTCGAGGCCGGGGTCGTCCGGCACCCGGACCTCAGGCATCCCAAGGTCTACCCGGACGCGCGAGGGCTCGGGCCTGGAGGCGGGCTGCTCGATGAAGGCGACGTGCCGCCAGGTACTGGCGCCCAGCGACCCGGTGTTGTCGTAGGACATGCCGAGCAGGTTGAAGCCGTCATCCGGGACGCCGTTCCACTCCTTGCAGGCGACCTCGCAGGCCTTGCATCCGATGCACACACTCGTGTCGGTGAAGAAGCCCTTCCGGGGCGGGTTGGACACGTACCCCGCCTCGAGCGCGGGGTCCACGGGCCCAAAGAGTGCGTTCTCATGCATCCGCGCTATCCGTTCCCTCGCCGCCGTGCTGCCGATGCTTGCTTGTGCCCTTGTGCTTGTGCTTCTTCTTCTTGGCCCTGGCCAGGTTGGCCGTCACGATGGGCCTGAAGTGCTCGTCGGCGACTCCGGCCCGCTCGCGGTATCTCTCCACGTACTCCAACAGGGCTGGCCCGGTGGGGCGCCGTCCCGGCTGGACGTCGCAGGTGCCCGCCTTGCTCTCCTGGATGAGCACGTTGGGGTCGAGGGCGATCCCGAACAGGTCGTTGGCGGAGTCGCCCGTGACGTACCCGTTGCGCCCCCAGTGGTACGGCAGCCACACCGTGTGCAGAGTGCGCTTGCCGATCCTCATGGGGCTCATC
>JALZBL010000124.1 GCA_030947395.1 Actinomycetota bacterium
CGCCCACTGCGCGGACTGGGCCAGCGCCATCAGCTGCTCGGCATCGAGATCGTCGATCCGCGCGAACTCGAGCTGCCCAATTCGGGCCTGGTCACCTTCGTGGATCCCGAGTCCGGCGAACAGCTCGAGGTCCAGACCGCGCGGGCCGACGTGCGGGAGCGCTACGCGGCCGCCGCGGCCCAGCAGCGCGCACAGATCTCGACGATGCTCCGGCACGCCGGCGCCGCCCACCTGTTGCTGCGCACCGACCGGGACTGGCTGGAGGACATGGTGCGGTTCGTCACGGCCCAGAAGCAGTTCGTGGGCGGGGGGCGGCGCACGTGAGCTGGCCGACCGACTTCCGCTCGCCGCAGTGGTTGCTGCTCCTGCTGGTCATTGCCGCCTTCGGCGCGGTCTACGTCGTCGAGCAGATCCGGCGCAAGAAGTACGTGGCCCGCTTCTCCAACGTCTCGCTGCTCGCGTCCATCGCGCCGAAACGTCCCGGTTGGCGCCGGCATGTCACCTTCGCCTTGCTGCTGTGCGCCCTGGCCGTGCTGACCGTGGGCGTGGCCCAGCCGACCGGACAGGTCCGCGTCCCGCGGGAGAAGGCGACGGTGATGCTGGCCATCGACGTCTCGTTGTCGATGAAGGCCGAGGACGTGCTCCCCGACCGGCTCGACGCGGCCAAGAGGGCCGCCCGCGAGTTCGCCGACCTGCTACCTCCCAAGATCAACCTCGGCCTGGTCGCCTTCGCCGGGGCGGCCAGCCTGAAGGTGCCGCCGACCATCGACCGCGACACGTTCAAGGCCGCGGTCGACGCCCTGCAGCTGCAGTCCTCCACGGCGATCGGGGAGGCGGTGTTCGCCAGCCTGGACGCCATCTCGACCTTTAGCCGCTCGACCACGGTGAAGAACGACCATCCGGCCCCGGCGCGCATCGTGCTGCTCAGCGATGGCACCAACAACAACGGCCGCTCCATCCGCTCGGCGGCCCAGGCGGCCCGCGACGCCGTCGTGCCCGTGTCGACCATCGCCTTCGGCACCCAGGACGGCACCGTCGAGATCGAGGGGCAGGTCAGCCGGGTGCCCGCCGACATCGTGGCCCTGCGCGCGCTGGCCGAAGATACCGGCGGGTCGTTCCATACCGCAGCGTCGGTCCAGGAGCTGGAGAGCGTCTACCAGGACATCGGGTCCCAGATCGGCTACACCACCGCCCGGCGCGACGTGAGCTGGCGGTTCCTGGCCATCGGACTGGTGTTCGCGATGTTTGCCGCGGCCGGCTCGCTGTTGTGGACCGGGCGCCTGGTCTGAACCCGGACGTCGACCCGGACGCCGAAGCGGCCTGAGCCCGCACCTTGCCGTCGCCGCGCAGTGGGCACATCCGGCGCGCGGGCTCAGGACCCGGCGACGATCTTGCCCAGCAGGCCGTGGGACTCATGTCCCGGTCCGGCGGAGAAGAGCAGTTCGCCGGTCTTGGCGGCGTTGCCGTTGCCGAACTGCAGCGCCCACAGGCCCCTGATCACGATCGGTCGGCCGGTTGACTTCCGTAGCTCGCCGAGATGCCGGCCGGTAGTGGGGTTGTAGGCGTTGATGCGACCGTTGCCGAAGTTGCCGACGAGCAGCGCGCCGCCGAATCGGCCGAAGCCGGCCGGAGCCAGGGCGAGGCCCCAGGGCGAGTTCAGCGCGCCCCGCGTCACCAGCCGCCGCACGAAGGCGCCGTCATTGGTGAACACGTCTACGAAGCCGTGGCCCCGTCCGGACACGTCATCCTTCAGGCGGTCGTCCTGCTTGGCGTACGCCACGTAGAGCCGCCCGCCCAGCTCCTGGACGTTGAATGGTGCATAGCCCGCCGGCATCCGTCGGTCCACGAACAGCCCGCCGGGCAGCTCGACCGGCGTGAACGTGCCGTCATAGACCTCCACCCGGCCCGAGCGGAAGTTCGCGGCGTACAGGTAGGTGCGTCCGCTCGACGCCTTACCGATGGCGAGGCCCTTGTAGACCGCGTTGGCCCAGTTGCTCACCGGCGTCTCGGTCACCGTCGATGGTGGCTTACCAGTGGCTCCCACGCCCGGATTCCAGGCGTCGATCGCGCCGTTCTCCGAGGCGAAGACGAAGACCGCCGGGCCCGAGTGACCGCCGGAGTCGCGAACCACGAAGCCGGTCGGGTCGGTGTTGAACACCTGCCCGGTGGGGGCACCCGATGTCACGTGCACGACGAGGGCAGCCTTGGCCACCGTGGTTGGGCTAGCCCCGGTGTAGAGCGTGCTCTTGTCGGTGCCGTTGTCGGAGACCCACAGCGGCGAGCCCGGCGCCTGGTTGGTGCCCGCAGATGCCGCCAGTCCCCACGCGTTGACCAGGTCCGGGTCGGTGATCGCGGCGGCGCCGCCTACGTCGGAGACCAGGTTCACCTGGCGGTATCCCGAGGGGTGGCGCGTCGCCGAGGATGCCTGCGCCGGCACGGTCGCAGCCAGCAGGACGGTCAACGTGCCCGCGGTCCCGAGCGCGACGACTGAGGGCCACCGTCGGCGTTGGTTCCGCCCGGCGGGTGCCGGCCGTCGCGGCTGGGGAGGTGACGTGATCCGAGTCATGGGAGCGCTCCGTTCTCGATGCGTCGCCCCAGACCGTCTGGCGCGCGACACGCATCACCTGTGGCACGCAGCGGACGGCCCAACGGTTCATCGCCGGCCGGGTCGCGATGAACGGCTGCGGGCACACTGGGTTGATGAATGACGAAGAGGGTGACCTCGACCGCCAGACCGATCACGCCGTCGCCGACCGTCGTGGCACCGACGGCACAGTGGACGAATCTGCGGACGAATCCGCCGCCGACCAGGGCAGTTCGACCGGAACCACCCCAACCCCCGAATTCGTCGGCCGGATCGCCGGCGACGATGTGGGCTACGCCGGCGAGACGGGGGCCGAGCGGCGCGCGGCCGGGTAGCCCTGGCGCAGGCGAGGTGCTCTGGCCCCGGCGTCGTTACTCCTGCGGGAGTAGAACCAGCTTGCCGATGCTGCTGCGGTCGAGCAGCGCCCGGTGGGCGTCGGCTGCACCGGCCAGCGGATAGCTGCCACCAATGATCGCCCGTAACTGCCCGGCCGCGATCAGGCGCAGCAGATCGTTCACCGCGGCCGCCAGCCGGCCGGGGCGCTGGGCCACGTGGACCAGCCAGAAGCCGATGACCGCGGCACTGCGACCCATGAGGGTCCTTGGATCGATCGGCGAGCCGCTGCTGCGACCGGCCTGACCGAACACGGCGAGGCGACCCAGCGGGGCCAGCGCGGCCAGGCTCTGATCGAAGACTCGGCCGCCGGTCATCTCGAGCACGACGTCGACCCCGTGGCCGCGGTTGGCCTCGCGCAACGCCCCGCCCAGGTCCTCGGTGGTGGAGTCGATGGCGACGTCGGCGCCGAGCTCCAGCGCCAGTCGACGCTTCGCTTCACTCGACGCGGTGGCGATGACCCGCCCGGCGCCCCACCGCTTGGCCAACTGAACGGCCATCGTGCCCACCCCGCCGGCCGCCGCGTGCACCACCACGCTCTCGCCGGACTGCAGATGGGTGCTCGTGCGCAACAGGTGCCAGGCGGTCGAGCCCTGAACCAGCACGGTCAACGCGGCCGCGTCGCTGACCGCGTCGGGTACCGCGAACGCCTGCCGCGGATCCAGTGCCACCCGCTCGGCGTAGCCGCCGGAGCTGGCCAACAGGGCGAGCCGCCGGGTGCCGTCGCCGGCGTCCACCACCACCTCGCTGCCGGGGGTCAACGGCAGCCGCTGCGGCGCGAGATAGGAGTTCTCGCTCTGGTGGGTGTCGGCAAAGTTCACCCCGGCCGCCCGGACGTCGAACACCTGCTGCCCGTCGCCGGCGACGGGGTCGGGCACCTCGCCGACGGTCAGCACCTCGGGGCCGCCGAACTGCTGTATCCGGATCGCGCGCATGGGCGCCACCGTAGGCGTCTCGGTCGGGCCGGCGGTGCGGTAGACCCGGCCGGAGACGGGCCAGTCCATCGGCTAGCGTTGCCCGCTGTGAGCCGCTCCGTTCTCGTCACCGGCGGCAACCGCGGGATCGGGCTGGCCATCGCCCGGGCCTTCGTCGAGGCGGGCGACCGGGTCGCGGTCACCCAGCGCACCAACGCCGCGCCGGAGGGCCTGTTCGGGGTGCCGTGCGACGTCACCGATGCAGCCGCGGTCGACGCGGCGTTCACCACCGTCGAGGCCGAGCACGGACCGGTCGAGGTGTTGGTGGCCAACGCCGGCATCACCGACGACACCCTCCTCCTGCGGATGAGCGAGGACTCCTTCACCCGCGTGCTCGACGTTAACCTCACCGGTGCCTATCGCGTGGCCAAGCGGGCCGCGTCCGGCATGCTGCGGATGCGGCGGGGCCGAATGATCTTCATCTCCTCGGTGGTGGGCGTCATGGGTTCGCCCGGCCAGGCCAACTATGCGGCGAGCAAGGCCGGGCTGATCGGGTTGGCCCGCTCGATCGCCCGCGAGCTGGGCAGCCGCAGCATCACCGCGAACGTCGTCGCTCCTGGCTTCGTCGAGACCGACATGACCGCCGGGCTGGGCGAAGCGCGGCAGAAGGAGATCCTCGGCAGTGTCCCGCTCGGGCGCTACGGGCAGGCGGACGAGGTCGCGGCCACGGTCCGGTTCCTCGCCTCGCCTGAGGCGGCCTACATCTGCGGTGCGGTGCTCCCGGTAGACGGCGGTCTGTCGATGGGCACGTGAACCCGGTCCCGGAAAGAAGGAAGTGAGCGCGTGGGTCTTCTCGACGGCAAGCGGTTGCTGATCACCGGCGTCATCACCGACGCGTCCATCGCGTTCTCGGTGGCCAAGGTGGCGCAGCAGGAGGGCGCCGAGGTGGTCCTGACCGGATTCGGGCGGCTGTCGCTGGTGAACCGGGTGGCGGCCAAGCTGCCCCAGCCGGCGCCGGTGATCGAGCTCGACGTCACCGACGACGACCATCTGGCCCGCCTGCCCGCCCTGGTCCGCGAGCACGTGGACGGCATCGACGGCGTGCTGCACGCCATCGGGTTCGCGCCCCAGTCGCTGCTCGGCGGTGACTTCCTCAACGCCCCGTGGTCCGATGTGGCCACCGCCGTCCAGGTCTCCACCTACTCCCTCGCCGCCCTCGCCCGGGCCAGCTTGCCGCTGTTCCCCGACGCGGGCGGCTCGATCGTCGGTCTGACCTTCGACGCCCAGGTGGCCTGGCCGGCCTACGACTGGATGGGTGTGGCCAAGGCCGGACTGGAGTCGACCTCGCGCTATCTGGCCCGTGAGCTCGGCCCGCGCCAGATCCGGGTCAACCTCGTCGCCGCCGGACCGGTGCGGACCATGGCGGCCAAGAGCATCCCCGGCTTCAGCAAGTTCGAGGACGCCTGGGACGGCGTGGCGCCGCTCGGGTGGAACGTCGACACCGCCGAGCCGGTCGCCCGCTCCTGCGCCGCCCTGCTCTCGGACTGGCTGCCGGCCACCACCGGCGAGATCATCCACGTCGACGGCGGTTTCCACGCCATGGGCGTGTGATGTCCGGGTCCATCTCTACTGGACCGGTTGCCACCGACGACGGCACTGACCCGGGGCGAGTCGACTACGACGCCTTCCTGTTGCTCGGCTTCGGCGGCCCGGAGCGCCCGGACGAGGTGATGCCCTTCCTCCGCACGGTCACCGCGGGGCGCGACATCCCCGCGGACCGCCTGGCCGAGGTCGCCGAGCACTATTACCACTTCGGCGGCGTCAGCCCGATCAACGCCCAGAACCGGGCGCTGCTGGGCGCGCTCGGTGCGGAGTTCGCCGGGCACGGCATCGGCCTGCCGCGGTACTGGGGTAACCGCAACTCCGCCCCCTGGCTGTCCGACGCGCTCGAGCGGATGCGCGCCGACGGAGTGCGCCGCGCGCTGGTACTGGCCACCAGCGCCACCGGCGGCTACTCCGGCTGCCGGCAGTACCGCGAGAACCTGATCGACGCGCGGGCCAAGGCCGGCGACGGGGCACCCGAATTGGTCAAGCTGCGGCACTTCTTCAACCACCCCGGCTTCATTACGGCCAACGCCGACCGGCTGCGCGCGGC
>JALZBL010000016.1 GCA_030947395.1 Actinomycetota bacterium
CCCACACGGCGGCAGCACGTAGAGGGCGCCGTCGGCGTCGCGCCACACCGCGACGATCTTGACGATCCGGTGCTCACCGGCCGTGACCATCGCCGCGATCGCGGCGTGTTCCGCGCAGAAGCCGGTGCCGGACGCGGTGTCGATGCACACGCCGGAGTGCACCCGACCGCGGTCGGTCACCAGGGTCGCGGCGACATCGCCGAACCAACGGTCCCCCACTCGATGGGGGTTGAGGATCGACTGCGCTCGGTCGATCAACGCGTCGTTCGACATCGTGGCCATAAGAGCGCAAACCTAACCCGCGCCGGCGGGACCACCTGGCACGCTGTCCGGCCGAGGCCACCGATCCGGTGGTCTCGTTCGATAACGATGCCAGGTCGAGTCGCCCAGGTGACGCCGACCCCGGGGATCGAGGCCGCAAATGGCAGCGGCAAAATGGCCCTTCGCGAAATAGCTGACCGCGGAAGTGACGTTGGCACCAGCATGGCAACCATCGGACTCATCGGCAGCGGTCACATCGGCAGCACCCTCGCCCGGCTGGCCATCGATGCCGGCCACGACGTCGTGCTCAGCAACTCCCGCGGACCCGACACCCTGACCGGGCTGGTCGCCGAGCTCGGCGAGCACGCCACCGCAGGGACCGCCGAAGAAGCGGCCCAGCGCGGGGAGATCGTCGTCGTGACTATCCCGGTGCGGGCGATCGAGTCCGTGCCGGTCGAGCCGCTGGCGGGCAAGGTCGTCATCGACACCAACAACTACTTCCCGCCGCGCGACGGACACATCCGGGCGCTGGACAGTGACGAAACCACCAGCAGCGAGCTACTCGCCGCCCACCTGCCTCAGTCGAAGGTCGTCAAGGCGTTCAACCACATCACGGCGGCCGACCTGGCCGAGCAGGGCTCACCGCAGGGCACGCCCAACCGCCGGGCCCTGGCCATCGCCGGTGAGGACGTCGAGGCCAAGCAGACCGTGCGGGAACTCATCGACTCCTTCGGCTACGACGTGATCGACGCCGGCCCGCTGGCTCAGGGCCGCAACTACCAGCCGGGCACCGCGGCCTACGGTCCGCGTTTCGACGCCGAGGAAATGCACCGCATCCTGCGGCCCTGACCCGAGGCGCCGGCCGCTCAACCGACCGTTGGCCCGGTGGCCGGGCCTGGGCCGGGCGAGTCGGCCGGCCCTGGGCCAACGTTCGACCGGTCAGACCCCTGCGGCCCGGCGTCGGCGAGCGACCTCGGCCAGCATCACGGCGGCGGCCACCGACGCATTGAGCGACTCCGCGGACTCGGCCATCGGGATCGCGACCGTCAGGTCGCAGGTCGCACCGACCAACCGGCTCAGCCCGCGGCCCTCCGAACCGACGACGATCACCAAGGGCTCCACCGCGGCGTCCAGTGCATCCAGCGAGGAGGACCCATCGGCGTCGAGTCCGGCGACGAGCAACCCGGCCTGCTGGCACTGCTTGAGCGCGCGCACCAGGTTGGTCACCTTGGCCACCGGCAGCCGGGCTGCTGCGCCGGCCGACGTGCGCCAGGTGGTCGCGGTGACACTGGCCGCCCGCCGCTGCGGAACGACGACGCCGGTGGCGCCGAACGCCAACGCCGAGCGGATCACCGCACCCAGGTTGCGGGGATCGGTCACCCCGTCGACCGCCACCAGCAGGGCCGGCGACGGGCCACCCACCGCGGTCTCGAGCAGGTCCGGCAGCTCGGCGTAGGAGAACGCCGGCACCTTCAGCGCGAGGCCCTGATGCAGGATGCCGCCGGTCATCCGGTCCAACTCGGCCCGGCTGACCTCGAGCAGCGGCAGCATCCGATCACCGGCCAACCGCACTGCCTCGGTCACCCGTTCGTCCGCCTCGATCCCGAGGGCGAGGTAGAGGGCGGTGGCGGGAATCTCCATCCGCAGCGCCTCGGCTACCGGGTTGCGCCCGACCAGCAGCTCCGGGCCCTCCCCGGCTTGCGGGCGGCGCCGGGTCTCGTCCTGGCGGCGACTCGATGCCTTGGCCCGGCGCGCCGCCGGATGGCCGGTGCGGTCCTCGGCCCGCGGGGTCGGACCCTTGCCGGTCAGGGCGCGTCTGCTCTGGCCGCCCGAACCGGTCGTCGGCCCCTTCTTCGCCTTGCGGATCGCACCGCGTCGCGCCGAGTTACCCGCCATCGATTGCTCCACCTCGTCGCACCGTCCAGCGCGGCCCGGTCGGGGTGTCCTCGACCTCCACGCCAGCCTTGGTCAGTTCGTCGCGGATGACGTCGGCCGCCGCGTAGTCCAAGCGGTCACGGGCATCAGCGCGCAGGTCCAGCAACGTCGCGACCAACGAACCGAGGGTCGCCGTGAGGTCTGAGCTGGGGCCGTCCGGCCAGGTCACCGGGTCGAGCCCCAGCACGGCCGTCATCGCGCGCACGCGAGACAGCGCGGTACGCGTCGCGCCGTCGTCGCCGGCGTCGAGGGCGGAGTTGCCGGACCGCACCGCCGCGTGCACCACAGCCAGCGCGGCCGGCACGCTGAAATCGTCGTCCATCGCCGTCACGAACTCCAGCGGGATGGGCTCCAGCGCATCGGCCGAGCCAACCCGCTCCAAGGCGCGTAGCACGAAGTTCTCGATGCGTCGATAGCCCTCGGCCGCCTCGGCCACCGCCTGCTCCGAGAAGTCGATCGTCGAACGGTAGTGCGGCGTGCCGAGGTAGTACCGCAACTCCACCGGCCGCCACCGCGTGACCAGTTCCGACACGAGCAGTCCGTTGCCGAGGGACTTGGACATCTTCTCCCCGGCCAGGGTGACCCAGGCGTTGTGCATCCAGTACGACGCGAAGTCCTCGCCGGCGCTCACCGACTGGGCGATCTCGTTCTCGTGGTGCGGAAAGATCAAGTCGATACCGCCGCCGTGAATGTCGAAGCGCTCGCCGAGGTACTTGCCGGCCATGGCTGAGCACTCGAGGTGCCAGCCGGGCCGGCCGTTGCCCCACGGGGTCGGCCACGACGGCTCGCCGGGCTTGGCCCCCTTCCACAACGCGAAGTCACGCGGGTCGCGCTTGCGGGTGTCACCCACCGAGTCACCGCCCGCTTGCACGGCATCGAGCTGTTGACCGGACAGCTGCCCGTAAGCCGGGAACGACTTGACGTCGAAGTAGACATCCCCCTCGGCCTCGTAGGCGTGAGCGGTCTCGATCAGGCGCTGCATCAACGTGACCATCTCGGTGATGTGACCGGTGGCCCGCGGAGCGAGCGTCGGCGGCAGGCAGCCGAGCACGGCGTAGGCGTGGTCGAACGCGCTCTCGTTACGGGCCGCCCAGGCCCACCAGGGCACACCGGCCTCGGCCGACTTGGCCAGGATCTTGTCGTCGATATCGGTGACATTGCGCACGAACGTCACGTCGAACCCACGATGCGCGAGCCACCGGCCCACGACGTCGAAGGCGATGCTCGATCGGACGTGCCCGATGTGGGGCGGGGACTGCACGGTGGCCCCGCAGAGGTAGATGGAGGCCTCTCCGGCCCGCACCGGAACGAAGTCACGCACCGAGCGTGACAGCGTGTCGTAGAGGCGCAGGGTCACCTCGACATCCTACGGAGCGGGACCGCTCGTCCCGACCGGCCTACGATCGGGTGATGGCGGCCCATTTTCGACGCGACAAGGCTCCGGTCGATCCCGCGGTAGCCGCGGCGCAGGCCCAGGCGCGCTTCCGTCGCCGGATCCTGCTCGGCGTCGTCGCTGCGGCGCTGGTGATCATCGGTTACTTCGTGGGCGCGGCCTTCTTGCCGCGGTGGTGGGCCCGGCGGATCGGCGGCTGGGTGCACGACAGCTTCACCACCGGCCTGCTGCTCGGGCTCGGGTTCGGCCTGCTGTTCACCCTCGTGCCACTGGCCATCGCGGCCACCGCGTTCTCCAAGCGATTCAACCGGCCGACCCGCACGGCCGTGGTCGTTCTCGCGTTCGTGGTGGCCCTGCCGAACCTGCTGACCCTGGGCATCTCGGCCGGTACCGGCAGCGGCGCCCACGCCGGCGGGCGCATCCTCGACGACCGGGCGCCGTTCTTCCAGGGGGCGACCCTCATCGGTGCCATCCTGGCCGCAGTGATCTTCGCGCTGGCGACGTGGCAGTACCAGGCCGGTCGCCGGGTCCGAGCGGCCAAGCGCTCGGCCAAGGCCCAGCGGCGCGACTCCGCTGCCTCAGCGCCTCCTCCACCGGCGCCTTGACCCCCCCGGCTGGCCGCCCCACACCGCTTCTCAGCGCCTGCGATACCCGCGCCCGCCGACGGTCAGCGCTGCGCCGGCCGCCCTGGTCATCCCGGCTCGGCCGAGATGGCCCGGTTCGGTGCGGGGATGACCAGGGCGGTAGCGACCGCCGCGCGGCCCTCATCGCGACCGGTAAACCCGAGCCCGTCGGTGGTCGTGGCGCTTACCGACACCGCAGCACCCACCACTTGGGACAGCAACTGCTGGGCTTCCCCGCGGCGCGGGGCGAAGACCGGCGTCGAGGCGATCAACTGGACGGCGACGTTGCCGACGCTGAACCCGGCCGCGACGACGAGCCGCACCGCCTCGGCCAGCAGGACGCTCCCGCGGGCATCGGCCCAGCGCTCCTCTGCGGTGCCGAACACGGTGCCCAGATCGCCCAGACCAGCGGCACTGAGCAGGGCGTCGATCGCCGCGTGGGCCACGACGTCACCGTCGGAGTGTCCGGCGCACCCGTCCACGTCCGGCCACCGCAGTCCGGCCAGCCAGCAGGCTCGGCCGCTCTCGACCGGGTGCACGTCGACGCCCACGCCGACCCGCGGCGGGCTCAAGGAGCTCACCGCGGGCTCACGTCGCCAGCAGAAGCGCGGCCAGGCGCAGATCGCGGGAGGTGGTGATCTTGAATGCGTCTTCGGAGCCGGCCACGACCACTACCCGGCCACCGTGGCGCTCCACCAGCCCGGCGTCGTCGGAGACGTCGCGCAGGCCGGCGGTCCGGGCGTAGCGGTGAGCCGAGAGCAACGCGGCCAGCCGGAAACCCTGCGGGGTCTGCACCGACCGCAGCTCGCGGCGATCCGGGGTGCCCAGAACGCGCCCCGCCGCGTCGACCCGCTTGATCGTGTCGGTCACGGGCAGCACCGGAACCACCGCGTCGGCGCCTTGCCCCAGCGCGGCCAGTACCCGGTCGACCACTTCGGCACCGACGAACGGGCGGGCCGCGTCGTGCACCAGGACGATCTCCACCGCGTGGTCGACGGCGAGCAGTTCGAGCGCGAGCCGGACCGAGTCCTGGCGGGTGACTCCTCCGGCAATGATGCGAGTATCGGTCGGCACCAGCGCGGCCACCCGGCCGGTGTCGAGGGCGGGCGCGGTCACGATCACCCGGCCGACCGCGGGGTGACGAGCGACGTTGTCGTACGCGTGCTCGAGCAGGGTGCGCCCACCGAGGGTGGCGAAGGCCTTTGGCTGACCAACGTCGAGGCGCGCTCCGGCACCCGCGGCGAGCAGGACGACGGCGACCGTCATCGGCTCCCCAGCTGGAACGTGGTCGACGGTGTGAGGCGGAAGTCGTCAGGTGACGGCTTCGGCGAGGACCTCGTCCAGCACAATCTCGGCCTTGTCTTCGTTGGTGCCCTCGGCCAGAGCCAGCTCGCTGACGAGAATCTGCCGCGCCTTGGCCAGCATGCGCTTCTCGCCGGCCGACAGGCCACGATCCTTGTCGCGCCGCCACAGGTCACGCACGACCTCGGCCACCTTGTTCACGTCACCCGAGGCGAGCTTCTCACCGTTGGCCTTGTACCGACGCGACCAGTTGGTCGGCTCCTCGGTGTGGGGCGCGCGCAGCACGTCGAAGACCCGATCGAGACCTTCCTGCCCGACGACGTCTCGCACGCCCACGACCTCGGCATTCTCGGCCGGGACCAACACGGTGAGATCGCCCTGAGCGACCTTCAAGCAGAGGTACATACGCTCGTGCCCACCGATGGTGCGCTTTTCGATTGCCTCGATCTTTGCGGCTCCGTGGTGCGGATAGACTACGGTCTCGCCGACCTTGAACGTCATGTTGAGGCAACCCCTTTCGCTCTTACCAGGATAACACGGGCGCCCGACACGCCGACTGGCCTTGATCGTCGATGCGGACTCGCCCTCCCCCGCAGATGGCCGGCCCCGCGGGCGATATGGTGACCGCGTGACGGCGTGCGAGACGGTGCTGACCCGCCGTCGGTGGCGCACCGGCGGCGCCGTCGCGATCGCGATGACCGCCGCCCTGTCGCTCGGCGCGTGCGCGGCCGGCCAGCACGCGCAGACGGTTGAGCAGTACTCGGTGGTCGACGGGGCCATGGGCAATGTCGGGTCGATCGGCGTGCGTGACGCCGGCATCGCCGCGCCCAAGGATGTCGCCGGCTACGCCGCAGGTGACAGCGCCCAGCTCGTGCTCGCCCTGGTCAACAACGGCACGTCCGCGGATCAGCTGGTGTCGGTCACCTCATCGGCTGCGGCCAGCGTCGTTCTCGCGACGAGCGGAAGCAGCACTCCGGCGCCCGGATCGGCGGCGAGCTCCGACTCCGCTTCCGCGCCGCCTTCGACGGCCTCGCCGTCCCGGTCGGCAACCGGCTCGGGGCCCATCAGCATCCCGCCGAACACCCTGGTGCGCGTCGGCGCCGGCCAACCGGCGGGTGGCGTGATCACGATGACCGGCCTCAAACAGCCGTTGATCCCTGGCGTCACGGTGCCCGTCACGTTCGCCTTCGCCTCGGCCGGCCGGATCACCATCCAGCTGCCGGTCAAGCTGATCGCGGACGGCACCGGAGGCGAGACCGTCTCCATCCCGCCCGCGAGCGAGTGATCCGATCAGCGACGATCCCTGCGTTCAGTCGGTGGTCGCCAGTGATGGAACCGCCAGTGATGGAACCGCCAGTGATGGAACCGCTCAGTGACCAGTTCGGGGACGAGCGACCCGACCGGTGAATTGATCGCTGGCTGGCGACGCTGGGCGCGCGCCGGTGCCGGTTTCGTCGGCGGCGGACGCTAGCGTCCGGAACGTGACCAGACCCAACCGCAGCTCCCCCGCGCCGGGCCGCCGCCCGGCCGAGTCCTTCCGCTGCGAGGAGTGCGGCACGACGTCGATCCGCTGGGTAGGACGGTGCCCTGAGTGCCAGGCGTGGGGCAGCATGACGCAGCCCGGCGTGGCCGTGGCGAGCCGAGCCGTACCCCGCCCCGTCCGCGCCGCCGCCCGTCCCATCGGCGAGCACGGCGCCGACGTCGCGGCCTCGGTTGCCACCGGCGTGGCCGAGTTGGACCGGGTGCTCGGGGGCGGGTTGGTCGCGGGGTCGGTGGTGCTGCTGGCCGGGGAACCGGGCGTGGGCAAGTCGACGCTCCTGCTCGAGGTGGCCCGGTCCTTCGCCGCCGGTTCCGGACGCCGGGCGCTGGTGGTCACCGGTGAGGAGTCCACCGCGCAGGTCCGGCTGCGAGCCGAGCGCACCGGTGCACTCGCCGACGAGCTCTTCCTGGCCGCCGAGAACGATCTGGGAGCGATCCTCACCCACATCGACACCTTGGATCCGGGGCTGCTGGTGGTCGACTCGGTGCAGACCGTGACGTCGGAGGGGATCGACAACGGCGCGGGCAGCGTCACCCAGATCCGGGCGGTGACGGCCGCCCTCATCGCGGTGGCCAAGGCCCGCGGCATGGCCACCGTCCTCGTCGGGCACGTCACCAAGGACGGTTCGATCGCCGGCCCGCGCACCCTCGAGCACCTGGTCGACGTGGTGTTGCACTTCGAGGGTGACCGGCACTCATCGCTGCGGTTGGTCCGCGCGGTCAAGAACCGCTACGGCCCCACCGACGAGGTCGGCTGCTTCGAGATGCGCGAGGACGGCATGGTCGGGCTGACCGATCCGTCCGGGCTGTTCCTGTCCCGCCGCAACAGCGTGGTGGCCGGCACCTGCGTCACGGTGACGGTCGAGGGCCGGCGGCCGCTGCTCAACGAGGTGCAATCGCTGGTCAACCGGGCCCTCGGTGGCGGTTCACCACGGCGCTCGGTCACCGATCTCGACGGGTCCCGGGTGGCGATGGTGCTGGCCATCCTGACCAAGCACGCCCGGCTGCCGCTGGGCGAATCGGACGTCTACGCCGCGAGCGTCGGCGGCCTGCGGATCACCGAGCCGGCGGCCGATCTGGCGATCGCGCTGGCCGTGCACTCGGCCGCGCTCGACCGCCCGCTCGCCTCTGCCCTGTGCGCCCTCGGGGAACTCTCCCTGTCCGGTGACGTCCGGCCGGTGCCCACGTTGCAACGGCGGCTCACCGAGGCGGCTCGGCTGGGCTTTCGCACCGCGCTGGTCCCGGCCGGTTCGGCCCCGCTCGGCGCAACCCGCACTGGCCGCACGGCCACCGCTCGGGCCGAGCTGACCGTCCCTGGGCTGCGCGTCGTGGCGGTGTCCACCATCGGTGAGGCCATCGAGGTCGCCGCGCGGGCCGCGTTGTCCATGGCCGGCTCCCGCGCTGCACCCACCTAGAATCCGGATAGGTCCGCCGAATCCAGGCCCGACCGCGCCCGAACCCGTAACCAACGCCGCCGCCGACCCGGTGGCGTCCGGTGCCGCCCGACCTTCGAGGACACGTTGCCACCCACCGATCGCGACGACGGCCTGCGGGCCGTACTGGCCACCCTGGCGCCGGGTACCGGCCTGCGCGACGGTCTCGAGCGCATCCTGCGCGGCAACACCGGCGCCCTGATCGTGCTCGGTTGGGACCCGGTGGTGGAGTCGCTGTGTACCGGCGGGTTCCCCCTCGACGTGGAGTTCTCGGCGACGCGGCTGCGCGAGCTGGCCAAAATGGACGGCGCGGTGGTGGTCTCCACCGACGGCACCCGCATCCTGCGCGCGGCCACCCATCTCATGCCGGATTCGGCCATCCCGACCGAGGAGTCGGGCACCCGGCACCGCACCGCCCAGCGGGTGTCGGTGCAGACCGGATTGGCGGTGATCTCGGTGTCGCAGTCGATGCGCATCATCGGCCTCTACTTCGACGGCCAGCGTTACGTGATGGAGGGCTCGGCGGCGATCCTCTCCCGCGCCAATCAGGCCATCGCGGCGTTGGAGCGCTACAAGTCGCGCCTGGACGAGGTGTCCAGCACCCTGTCCGCGCTGGAGATCGAGGACCTGGTGACGGTGCGCGACGCCGTCGCGGCCTCGCAGCGGCTGGAGATGGTGCTGCGCATCGATGACGAACTCGTCCGCTACGTCGTCGAACTCGGCGTCGACGGCCGGCTGCTGTCCCTGCAGCTCGAGGAGCTGATGGGCGGCGTGCACGCCGACCGCGAGCTGATCGTGCGGGACTACCTCCCCAGCGGCCGGCGGGCCCGCTCGTTGCGCACCGCCCTGACCGAGCTCGATTCGCTCAGCGCCACCGACTTGCTCGACCTGACCCTGGTGGCCCGCGCGCTCGGCTATCCGCCGACGCCGGAGGCGCTCGATATGGCCGTCTCGCCGCGCGGATACCGCCTGCTGAGCCGCGTCCCTCGCCTGCCCGGCGCGGTGCTCGACCGCGCCGTCGAGCACTTCGGCGGCCTGCAGAAGATCCTGGCCGCTACGGCTGATGAGCTGCGCGATGTCGAGGGCATCGGCGAGACCCGCGCCCGCACTGTGCGCGAAGCGCTCTCACGGCTGGCCGATGCCTCCATCGTCGACCGCTATACCTGACCCGGAAGCCGCTTAGTCGGCCGCGGTTAGGCGGCCCCGCTTACTCGGTTCGCTCACTCGGCCCGGCTTACTCGGCCTCGCCGGCACCAGCTATGACCCGGCGGGGCCGGGGTGTGGCCAGTCTCGGTGTGACGCGTATCACCGCCCGGCCGCAGACCTCCTGCAGGCCATGACCGCCAGCCACGATGTCTCCCCCTCGGCCAACCGGACCAACTCCGACGCGCGGGCCACCCCGCCCGGCCCGGTGCTGCTGGCCGGTGTCCTGCTCGACTCCGCTCGCGACGAGCCGGTCGCCGGCGTCGTCGTCCGAGCCCGACTTGACCTAGCCGCTCGATCCGAGCCGGTCGACGACGGCGCTGACGGGCCACCCAACCAGGACCCGGCTGACGGGCCACCTCACCACGGGCCGGCTGACGGGCCGCCCGACTACGGGCCAGCGGCGGCGGACGTGGCCACCGCCAGGACCGGCGCCGACGGCTCCTTCGGGCTGGCCCTGAGCGCTGACCTTCCCCCGTGGCTGCGCCGGGCAGTGACCTGTGGCGGCGGGGAGTCAATCGAGTTGTTCGCCAGCGTCGACGGCGCCGCGCGCCACGTGGCCACGGTGCGCCTGGCCGACCCGACGCCGGATCGCGCCGTCTACCGGGTGGACGTTGCCAGCGGCGAGGCCGACTGGCCATCCGTCGCCGCCCTCGCTCGCCGAGCCGGGGTGAGTCGGGTGAACGACCTGGTCCGCCTCTTGCGTGACCCCTCCGTGGTCACCGACCCGGGTCAGCGCCGAGCCGCACTCACCGCGCTGGAGGCCGCCTTCCTCGACCCGCAGGGCGTCCTCGTCCGGCACGCGCCGCTGCCGGCCTGGCACCAGCTGAGCGCGGACCTGCCGGCCTACCGCACCGCGCTGGGCCGGGCTGCCGGCTTCGACAACGTCAGCGCCGCGCTGCGCGAGCTGAACGACCGGCTGAACAGTTTCGACGACCTCGGCCAGGTCGACTGGCCGCTGGACGTCCGCGGCCTGGGCGAACTTCCGGTATCCGAAGTCATCAACCAGCACGCGCCGGAGTTCACCAAGGGCGGCCTCAGTTTCGGGCGCCCCTGGCTGTTCGCCGATCCGTTGCTCGGCTACCGGGACTACTTGGTCGGCGTTTGGCAGACCCTGGCCGCCACCGACTACTACTGGGCCTACCAGACCAAGCTCGACGGGATCCAGGCCCGCGACCAGCTGCAGCACCGCTTCCACCAGGACTTCACCACCGTCGACACCGCGCCGGCCGGCGCCAACGAGGTTCTCATCCCGATCGTCACCAGGATTCTGACCGATCCGGTTCCGACCGGCAGCGGTCTCGCCCCAGGGGCCGTACCCGCGCGCGGACCGGCGACCGCCCGCGCTCACCTCGACGCCCTGATTGCACTGTCGGGACAGACCGCGACCGAACTCGGCCTGCGTTACCGGCTCGACCTCACCCACGACGACGCGGCGCAGACGTCGCCGGTCGAGCAGAACATCGCCGCCCTGCTCGGGCTCTTCCGCGACAGCTTCCAGTCCGCACCCGATCCTTTCCATACGGCGCCCGACGTCCGCAACGACACGCTCATCCCGCACTGGCAGCTGGGCCGGGCGCCGTTCTTCCTGGAGTACGAAGAGTGGTTGGCGGCGACTGCGCCGTTCTACCCGGAGAACCAGCTGTCGATGACGCGCACCCTGCGCCCGGTCGAACTGGCCACCGTCGCTCACGGCTGGCCCAAGACCGACCCGCTCTTCGCCTGGATGCAGGACGCGGCCGGGGTGTTGGATCAGATCGCATCGGTCGACGGGCTCATCGCCGGTGGCGAGTACATGATTGCGCTGGATCGGCTCGAGGTTAGCCGAAACAAGGCGCTCGGCCTGGTGGGCGATCGCGTCAAGGCCGGCTATGAGGTCGAGCCGCCGTTGAAGGCCCGTCGCGCCTACAAGATCATCGACAAGCCGTCGCTGCTGCACTTCGAGCGCTTCCTCGGGTTCCCGAGCAGCTCGGGCAACCCGACGCCGTACACCTTCTCTCCGGGTACCGAGTGGAACGCCGATCGGATCACCGCCGCCCTCGTCCTCTACGTCGCCTACCTCCACTGGCTGTGGCGATCGGACGTGCTGCTGGCCGCGGGCCGGTTCACCGAGGCGACGACGTCCATCGAGAGCCTGGTCGACGTGGCGATCGGTGCGGCCGAAGCGGACAGCCCGGCCGGTTACTTCGACTACTGGAACGACGGCCAGCCCTACCTGTACACGGCCGGACCGCTGCCCTACACGACCGATCGCTCCGACAACCGGCAACACGTCATGCCGTGGTTCACCGACGAGAAGTACGAGGGCACCGGAGGCATCGCCGACGCCGACTTTCCGCCCTACCGCACGGCCGGATTGCTGCACCGCGTCGATCAGCGCTTCGTCGCGTTGCGCCTGGGCAACGTGCTCCTCGAGTGGGCCGACGCCCTGCTGCGCGCCGACGACGCTCCCTCGGCCGCCCGCGCCCGTGAGCTCTACAAGGCGGTGCTGTGGCTGCACGGCGAGGACCCCAAGATCAGCCCGACCTGGGAAGTCGCCTTTGCGCACCTGCCCGGCGGCGGCCCCTACGTCGCCGCGCAGCGCAACCCGGCGGTCGTCTCCCAGACCACCCGGGCCTGGCTCGGCTTCACCAAGGTCGAGTCCGGCCTGAACTGGTTCGGCACGTCCGACGACGTCGTCCCGGTTCAGCGTTATCGCACGCTCAAGGACGCCGCCGACCGCTTCGCCGCACTGGCCAAGGCGGCCGAACGCGACTTCCTCGCGGTCATCGCCAACCTGGAGAACCTCTCGATCGAGCAGATGCGCACGTCGAACCTGTTGGGCAAGGCCCGGGCCCAGAAGAGCATCGCCGGCGAGCAGGCCGAGATCGCCAAGTTCAACGTCAAGGTGGCTCAGCAACAGGTGGCCGACGTCAAGACTCAGATCGCGGCCAAGCAGGCCGAGATCGCCGACCACGACAGCTTCTTCGGCCAGCTCGGTGACTTCGCCAGTGGCCTGACCAAGACGTTCAGCGGCGCCCCCGGCTTCCTCACCACCGGGATCAAGGACGGGGTCGCGGCCGAGGCCGGGCTGGGTGACGCCTCCGCCGAGGGCGTCCTCGGGTTGGGCGCCGGCGCATCGGTGCTCGCCGGGTTCGGCCTGTTCTGGTACGCCGGCACGGTATCCATGTCGGGCATGGCGGCCGCGATGAACTCCCGGGCCGGCGAGCTGCACCGGCTGCAGGACGTCACGCTCGCGCTGGCCGAAGGTAGCGTCGGGGCGCGGACCCGCGACGTCACGATCGCCGGACTGCAGGCCACCATCGCCGACGCCGACATCCGCCTGGCCCAGGACCTGATGGCCTTCCACACCCAGCGCCTGCTCAACGCGGAGTTCTGGACCGCCGTGGCCCAGGTGCTGCGCCGCGTGCTGCGCCGCTACCTCGACCTCGGCGCGTGGGCCGGTTGGTTGGCCGAGCGGGCGCTGGCCTTCGAGCAGAACCGCAAGCTGCGCCTGGTGCGGATGGACTACCTGTCGCGGGCCATGCAGGGCGTCACCGGAGGCGACCTGCTGCAGGGCGACCTGGCCGAGCTGGAGGCCGCGCGGATCTCCGGCGAGCGGGCGATGGTGGACTTCCACTACGCGTTCTCCCTGGCCGAGGAGTACCCCCTGGCCTTCGGCGCCCTGAAGGCGCACGGCCGCTGTTCCTTCTCCACCGAGGAGGCCGCCGCCCGCGCCTGTTTCCCGGGTACGTACGGGCTACGGGTGCGCACCGTCGAGGTGAGCGTGCGCGTGCTGCCGGCCGGTCGTCGGGTGCGGGGCGTGCTGGTCAACCACGGGGTGTCGCTGGCCAGCGTGGACGAATCGCTCGCCGCCCGACCGGTCCTTCGCTTCCCCGACGCCCTGGCCGTTTCCGAGACCCGCGCACCCACGGCGGCCGACGGGCGCCGTGACGAGGTGTTGTCCACCTTCGAGGGCACCGGACTGGACACGTCCTGGACGCTGCAGCTCGATCGGCAGTCCAGTGCCGGCTGGTGGGACGCGATCACCGACGTCGTGATCGACGTGCAGGGCTCGGCCCGGTACTCCGAAGTGGTGCGCACGGCTCCGACCGTCCCGGCGCCCCGAAGGCGCTTCACCCTGCTCGCCGGTTCGGCGTTCGCACCGGACGCGGTCAAGGCGGTTCGCGCGGCCGGCCACGGCCCGGTGGCCTTCGACGTGCGCTCGTTCCCCTTCGCGGCGGAGGAGAAGAACCGGCGGGTCACCAACGCCATGGTGCTTCTCCCGGGCGCCACCGGATCCGGGATCACCGGCCGGCTGAGCCTGGCGTCCACCGGTACGGTCGTCGACTTCACGTTCGCCGAGGGCGTGGCGCTGTCCAACGGCGAGCCACTGCGTCTGCCCGGCAGTCTCACCGCCGACGAACCGCTCAACCAGGCGATCGGTGCCCCGGTGGAGCAGGTCTGGCGTCTCGACCTCAACGCGCCGGGGCCGAAGCAACTCACTGGACTGGTCGGCGTCGTCCTCGGCATCGAATACACGGCCGACCCGATCTGAGCGCCAGCCGACGGGTCCGGCACCGGGTCGGCCTCTTTTCGGCCGGTCTCGGCCCGTCCGGCGCCTCGGCCGCGTCGGTGGCGTCGGCCGAGGCCGGCCCCGCCGGTCTAGGAAGTGATCTTGAACGCGATCGGCGGGCTCTGCTTGCCCGACAGTGAGGCGACCAGCTTGTAGGTACCGGCCTGGGCCACCAGGCGGGTGCCGCTGCACGCGGGGGCCGATGTCTGGCCGGACCACACGATGCCCCGGCGCACGGGCTTGCGC
>JALZBL010000473.1 GCA_030947395.1 Actinomycetota bacterium
GCCTCGGCCTTCACTCGACGATCAGGACTTCCAATGAGATCTCGATACCAACATCGACGACAACTTCCTCGCCGATGACAGCTGGAACACGACGGCTCACACGACGAACTTCGCCGCGGCATCGGCGTTGCGTGAGCGTCCCTCCGATGTCGACTACGCCGCCGGCTGGTCCGCGACGAACCACTTCCGCATCGACCAGCTGTTCAACGGCGGCGGGAGCGTCCAGTTCGCCGCGAGTGCCCCGGGCGCAGCCGACCCGCTGCTGGCGGAGTTCAAGAAGACCGACCCGGCGACCGGCAAGCCGTACAGCAGCGCCTTCGGCTGGGTGAATCACACCTGGGATCACTCGAACCTCGACGTGGGCTGTGCCACGCGGAACCTGATCGAGGCCGAGATCCAGCAGAACACCGCTTGGGCGTCCAGCGCCGCCGGCCTCGGCTTGGCTTCGACGACCGACCCGGCGGTGGCACTGGGAGCTCAGAACCCGGGCGTGCTGGTGACCGGCGAGCATTCGGGCCTGGCCAACCTGCTGCCCGGCAATCCCGGGGTCATCGATCCGCCGTCATTCCAGCAGGCTACCGTGAGCAGCACCGGAGGAACGCTCCCGGCGGGGTCGTACACCTACGCGATCACCGATCAGTTCTCGTCCACGGGCGGTGAGTCCTCGGCGTCGACGACGACGCAGACGGTGCCGGCCAACGGGTCGGTGGCGCTGGAGTTCGGCGCGGTATGTCACGCCTCTGACTACAAGATCTACCGTGAGGTCGCGGGCAGCAACGTGTGGACGCTGCTGCGCACGATCCCCGCCCCGACCACCAACCCGCCCAACGCCTCGTTCGCCGATCCGGCGTCCACGACGGACACCACGGCTGGTGGCCCGCTGGCGCAGAGCTTCACCGATACCGGCGCGGGGGGCAGCGCGGCGCCGGCGCCTCCGACCGTAAATGGGGCCGTGGAGGGGGCGTACGAGCAGAATCCGGGCTTGGACGCGGCGTTTGCGGCGGTCGGAATCAAGGCGTTCGGGTCTGACAGCTCCAAGCCATATCCGAGCCCGGCGGACGCCACGTTCGCCAACGGCGCGGCGCCGAGCTCGCAGTACGCGGGCGGCCAGACGTTCCCGAATGCCGGGGCGCAGGCCGAGGCTCGCTATCCGACCAACATCTACTACAACGTCTCGACTGAGGCGCAGGAGGTCGATGAGTACAACCATCTGTATCTCCCGGCTCCGGCTGGGGCGTGCGTGGCCAGCTCGACCACGACCTGCCTGACCGCGCCGGCGACGTTCGCCGACATCATCAAGAGCGTCGACCAGGGGATGTTCCAGCATCTGATGGGCAACGACCCGCGGCCGGACTACTTCCATCAGACCAACATGATGGGCACCCCGCCGGCGGGCGCGCCGACCACCGGCACCCCGCCCGCGACGTCCCCGAAGGTCGGAGACGGCCTCTTCTACTCGACCATGAACCAGCTGCTGGCGCAGTACAACTCGTACTTCAACGTGCCGGTACAGCAGCCCACCTCGCTCGCGGTCGCGCAGCTGCTCGCCGAGCAGGCGGCGTGGGCCGTCAACAACCAGATCAGCGGCTACATCCAGGGCGACCAGGTCACGGTCACCAACGCCGGCACCGCGGCCCAGATCCCGCTCACCGGGATCACCACCGTCGGCAGCGCCTACGGCGGGACGCGATCCGGATGGACCGGCGCTGCCGCCGGCACGACCTCCTACACCGCCCAGACCGCCTGGCCCGCTGACCGGGCCTCGTTCACGCGTCCGCTGGACGGTCAGGCGAATGTGGATACGTCGTTGCCGTTTACGTGGAGCACGATTGCGGGGGCGCAGGGGTATTACGTGACGGTGGGCACGACGGCCGGTGGCTATGACCTGGTGAATTCGGGTGCGTTGCCGGCGTCTCAGTCGTCGTTGGTGGTGCCGGTGCTGCCGGTCGGCAAGACGTTGTACGCGCGGGTCTACACGTTGATCAATGGGAGCTACAACCACTTCCAGGACGTGACGTTC
>JALZBL010000474.1 GCA_030947395.1 Actinomycetota bacterium
GCAGGTGGGCACGACCCGGCTCTCGATCACCCGCCACATCATGTTGTACTGCGGCTGGTTGGAGATGAGCGGGACGCGCAGCTCGTAGGCCAGCACCGCGGCGTCGCGGATCTGGTCGGCCGTCCACTCCGAGACGCCGATGTAGAGCGCCTTGCCGGCCCGCACGACGTCGGCGAAGGCCAGCATCGTCTCCTCCAGCGGCACCGTCGTGTCGTAGCGGTGGGCCTGATACAGGTCGACGTAGTCGGTCTGGAGCCGCTCGAGCGAGCCGTTGATCGCCTCGCTGATGTGCTTGCGTCCCAGTCCCTGGTCGTTCGGCCCGCCCGGGCCGGTGGGGTTGTAGACCTTGGTGGCGATTTCGAGCGACTCGCGGCGCTGGCCCGTCAACGCGCGCCCGAGCACCGACTCGGCCCGGGTGTTGGCGTAGACATCGGCGGTGTCGAAGGTGGTGATGCCGACGTCCTGCGCCTCCTTCACGCAGGCCCGCGCGGCGTCCTCCTCGACCTGGCTGCCGTGGGTGATCCAGTTGCCGTAGGAGACCTCGCTGACGGTGAGGCCGCTGCGGCCGAGGCGACGCGTTTGCATGGATCCATCCAACCGTGGCCGCCCGGCCGGCGCGGCGCCGGGGTCAAGCCGGTCACCGACGGGTCAGCCGACGGTTCAGCCGACGGGTCAGACGGGGTCGCCCAGGCCGACGCGCGCGCGGGGCACCCGCCACCGCCGGGGCAGGTAGGCCCGGGTGCCCGCGTAGAAACCGATGTTCAACGCCGAGGTCTTGCCGACGTCGATGCCGCGTGCGCGGGCCAGGCCGAGGACCTTGCTGCCGCTGCGGACCCATTCGAAGACAACGGCCACGAAGATCAGCAGCACGAGAACGTTGATCAGTTGGACGCGCGTGAAGCCGGAAATCACGATGAGCGGGAAGAGCACCAGGAGCAGGTTGGACAGCATCCGGCGCGAATCCACGTAGTCGCGGGCCAAGGCCCGCAACGGGCCGGCGTCGCGGCGGGGGAGGAAGGCCTCGTCACCGGCCATCATCCGGGCCCGTCGCTCGGTCGAGGTGAGGCGGGTACCCGACGTCTTGGCCTGCTTCATCTGCTGGCGCTGCCGCTGGACGGCCTCACGGCGGGTCTTGGGGGCGGGAGCCGCCGGTCCGCGCCGGGCCTCG
This sequence comes from Actinomycetota bacterium, assembly GCA_030947395.1. GTDB lineage: Bacteria > Actinomycetota > Actinomycetes > Mycobacteriales > Jatrophihabitantaceae > JALZBL01. The sequence goes on from JALZBL010000474.1 coordinate 1,169, forward strand.
GAGTCCCGGCGCTTGGGGGTCGGGCGCCCCTTGGCCGAGGTAACACCGTTCCCGCCGCCGGCCTCGGCCGCGTCGTCCTCCGTGTCGTCCTCGGCGGGGTCGGGCGGGCCCGGGCGGCGCGGCAGCAGTCTCACAACCAGCCAGATTAGCCGGGTCCGGCCGCGTTAGCCGGGGTCTGGTCGTCGCGGAATCGATCCGACCCGAACGAGACCCTCATCCTTTCCGTATCCGGACCTGAACCAATGTTGGCGACTGGTCGTGTAGACCGATGGGGGCTGGAGCGCCTGGCTGCCATTGCGGCGACGTACACCCGTACGGGAGGGGGACCGGCATGCCGATCGACATTGCCGCCGTCCGCCGCGACCCGATGTGGGTGCTTCTGCCCCTTCGGCTGTTTCTCGGGGTTACCTTCCTCTACGCCGGCCTGAGCAAGATTGCCGACCGCAGCTTCCTCGATGCCGCCGCGCCCACGGGCATGCACGCCACGACCCTCGCCGTGAAGAACTCCAGCCCGATCGGTGGGCTGCTGCAGCCGGTGATCGACCACTCGTTCGCCTTCGGCCTGCTCATGGCATTGGCCGAGGTGGCCGTCGGGATCGGGGTGCTGTTCGGACTGTTCGCGCGAATCGCGGCTCTCGGTGGACTGGCGTTGTCGCTGTCGCTATTCCTCACCGTGAGCTGGAACGCCGACCCCTGGTACACCGGCGCCGACCTCGTCTACGCACTGGCCCTCACGCCGCTGCTGCTGGCCGGGCGCACCCCGCTGTCGGTCGATGAATGGATGGCTTCGCTTGAGGCGCGTCCCGGCGCCGACCTCAGCCCGGCGGCCGGGCGAACGCGGCGGGCGGCA
>JALZBL010000475.1 GCA_030947395.1 Actinomycetota bacterium
AGTCAGCCCCGCCGGACAGCGCAACGACGATCGGCGCGCGCGCCGCCAGCCGAGACAGCGCCGCCCGCACCGCCCGGCGTACCGCGGCGACCGCCGGATCCGGACCCATCAGCGTCGCCCCCTCGGCCCCGGTTCAGCCGTGGACCCGTCCCACCCACTGCGCCGGTGCGGCGATCTCGGCCTTGCTCGGCAGGTTGGCCGGAGCCGCCCACACCGCGTTGAAGCCGTCGAGGCCGACGCGCTGCACCACCTCGCGGACGAAGGCCGAGCCCTCGACGTACTGGCGGGTCTTCGCATCGAGGCCGAGCAGGCGGCGCATCAGCTTGTCCAGTGGGTTGCCGCCCTTGCGCCGGCGCACCGCGAAACGGGCCTCGATCACCTTCTGGGTAGGGATCACGTCGGCCGAGACGGCGTTCATGACGTACTCGGCATGGCCCTCGACGAGCGACATGAAGGCGGTGACCCGTTCGACCACCACCCGTTGCTCGGGTGTGGTGAGTGCGCCGATCACGCCGCTGCCGTCACCTTGACCACGCGCGGCGCGCAGCAACTCGGTGAGCGCGGAACTCAGCCGCTCCTTCAGCGCGGCGGCATCGGTGTCCATCATCTGGGTTAGCGTTTCGATCTCGTCGAGCAGGTGCTGGCGCAGCCACGGGACCGCGGTGAACTGCACCCGGTGGGTCACCTCGTGCAAGCAGACCCACAGCCGAAAGTCCGAGGGATCCACCCCGAGCTTGTCCTCGACGTCGACGATGTTCGGGGCAACCAGCATCAATTGGCCCTCGGGCCGGGCGAAGAACTCGAACTGACCGAGCACCTTGCCCGACATGAAGGCGAGCAGGGCCCCGGCCTGCGCGCCGGTTACCTTGCCCCCGATGCCGTCCACCAGCTTGTTCGACGGTTTGCCGGCGGCCAGCTTCTCGATGAGCGGGCCCATCAGGGTGGCCATCCCGCCGGCGTTGGCGTCGATCCAGCCGTCACGGTCGACCACCCGGGTGAGCGCGGTGATCGGCGGCTCGTTGAGCCCGGTGAGCTGGGCCACGTGGCCGGCGGCGACCTCGGCCGCGGCCCGCAGTTCGATCACCGCCGCATCGGCGACATCGCGCGCTACCGGCGGCGGAGGGGGCGAGAGCCGCTTGGCGGTCGACGCGGCGAGGTCCCAGTCGATGAGCGAAGCCATTCGTTCACGGTAGTAGCGGGCGCGGGGCAGACGGCGCGCCGAGGCCGGCGATGGTCACCCCGACCCTGGCCAGCGGGCCACGCTCGGCGCGCGCTGATCAGCGGGCCCTGCTTAGCGGGCCCTGCTTAGCGGGCCCTGCTTAGCGGGCCCTGCTTAGCGCTCGCTGGTCAGCGGCACCGGCACGCGGCCAGCCGGGCGACCGCCCGGTCCAACGCGGCCTCGGCCGGCGTGAGAGCGCCGGTCGGCACCCGATCGGTCATGAGCGCGAACACCAGCCAACGGCCCTGCCGGTTGCGAACGATGCCGGCCAGGGTCACCACGCCGGTGAGCGTGCCGGTCTTCGCGCGAATCTCGCCGGCTCCCGCGGCACTGCCCGCGACGCGGTACCGCCCGGCCAGGGTGCCGTCCCATCCGGCGACCGGCAGGGCCGAGATCAGCTGCCGCAGCCGCGGATGAGCACCCAGCAGGGCCGCCCGCAACAGTGCCACCAGCACCGCTGGGCTGAGCCGATCGGTCGGCGACAAGCCCGAGCCGTCCACCATCGTCGACGGCAGGCCGATGCCCTGACCGGCCAGCGCCTGCCGCACCGCGGTCACTGCGCCGGCGAACGACGCCGGCTGACCCACCACCCTGGCCACCCAGCGGGCGAGCATGTCGGCGAGCACGTTGTCCGACTGGCTCAGCATCTGCTCGACCAGGTCCAGCGCGGTCGCCGAGTGGACCGAGGCCAGCACGGCTGCCCCGGCCGGCGCGACGCCGCGGGTCACCGGCACCGCGCCTACGCCCAGCCGCCCGGCCAAGGCCCGGCCGGCCTCCACCTCCGGGGTCGCGCTGCGC
>JALZBL010000476.1 GCA_030947395.1 Actinomycetota bacterium
GACCGACACCGTGCGCCACGGCCCGGCCGCGGGCTCGCCGGTGCCTGGGTCGACGATGTGGTGCATCCGGCGCCGGCCCCGCCGCCACGCCCGCACCGTCGTCGTGGACGTCGCTAGGCCGCCCGAGCCGAGGGTCACCTGTTCACCCGGCCCACCGGCGCGCTCCCCCACCGCGACCTGCCAGTCGCGTCGCTCGCCGGCCACGGCCAGGTCGCCGCCGATCTCGACGAGCACGGCTCCGCCGAACCGGCGGTGGAGCAGCGCGGCGGCGCGGTCGGCCGTCTCCGCCTTGGCCGTCGCACCGAGATCGAGCCGCGTTCCGTTGGGCACGCTGAGCAGTCCGGTGACCTCGTCGAGACCGACGTCGTGCCACGTCGGCCGGGCGGCCGCGACCCGCGGACGCGCCTCGGCGGCGTGGTCGGAGTCAGCCACCAGCAGGATGTCGCGGTCGTAACCGAGCCGCAGCAGGTCCCGTCCGACGGTGGGATCGAGTGCCCCGCCGGTGAGAGCGGCCGCGTCGAGCGCGCTGCGCGTGAGGGCAACCAACAGCGGCGACACCGCCACCGGCCGGCCGGGGTTCAGGTTGGCCCAGCTGAGGTCGGAGTCGGGCCGGAAGCGGCTGGCGGCGGCGTCCACGCGCTGCATCAGTGCCGTGGTCGCGGCGACGGCGGGTCGTAACGCGTGCGGGTCACTCACCGCGACGCGCACCTCACAGCTCCACGCCGACCAGGTCGCCGTCGGGAGCGCGGCGTCGGCGAGGTAAGTCACGCCCGGACCGCCGCCGGGCCGGCTCGGCGTCTCACGAACCATGGCTGGTGGCGTCGGGTTGGCTGGTGGTCTGGCCGGGAGACACCGGCGATGACCCCGCCGCCGGGCCGGTGCTGCTCGAACCGGCACTGGTCGGGCCGGTGCTGCTCGAACCGGCACTGGTCGGGCCGGCACTAGTCGGGCCGGACGTACCGCTGGAGCCGGTACCGGAGGAGGCGTGGGAGTTGGCGGCCTGCAGGACGAAGACGCCGAGGGCCGCCGCGCTGGCCGCCACGACGGAGGTGACCGCCACCCGGATCCGGGTGGCCAGAGCGGCGGGAGGTCGCATGGCACGACCCTGGCCCGGCGGGCTGGGGGCCGGCGCAGCGTCGGCTGTGCGGTAGCCCTGAACGGCGCGGCCGGACGGGATCTGGTTCAGGCCCGCAGGAAGGCGAATTCCTCCACTCGACGGGCCACCGCCGCGCCCAAGGCCAATGGATCGGGACCGGCCCGCAGCACCTCCCGAGACACGCTCGGCAGGACGTGCCGCCGCGCGCCGTCGAAGATGCGCCGCACGTCGGCCGCGGAGCCGCCCTGGGCGCCGATACCCGGCACCAGCAGCGGGGCATTGAGCGCGCTCACGTCGACCGTCGCCTCCCCGATCGTCGCGCCGACGATTACGCCCAGGGAACCGACCGGCTGCGCGCCGCAGTTGGCGATCGCCAGCTCGTCGATCACCGCCTGGGCGACGGTGGGGCCGGCCGGTGTGCGGGCGTGCTGGATCTGCGGACCCTCCGGGTTCGAGGTCAGGGCCAGCACGAACACCCCGGCGTCGTGGCGCGCGGCCAGGTCGAAGGCGGGTCGCAACGCGCCGACGCCGGGGTACGGGCTCACCGTCATGGCGTCGGCCGCCAGGGACGAGGACGGGTCAAGGTAGGCGTCGGCGTACGCGGCCATGGTCGAGCCGATGTCACCGCGCTTCACGTCCAGCACCACGAGGGCACCCGCGGCGCGGCAGCCGGCGATCGTGCGTTCCAGGACCGCGATGCCGCCGGCGCCGAAGCGCTCGAAGAAGGCCGACTGCGGTTTGACCACCGCGGCCGCGCCGGCGAAGCCTTCCACGCAGGCCATGGTGAATCGTTCGAGCCCGGCTACGTCGTCGGTCAGCCCCCAGTCGAGCAGGAGCTGGCGGTGCGGGTCGATGCCGACGCAGATCGAGCCCCGAGCGTCGAGCGCGGCGTCCAGGCGAGCGCCGAAGGTCACGCCAGCT
>JALZBL010000477.1 GCA_030947395.1 Actinomycetota bacterium
GGGGAAGAACTGCCGAGAGCCCCTCTACCCACACAGCGACCGATTTAGCGGCGACGGTCTACTAGTGGTCCTCTCCGTTGAAACGTCGGGGGTCTGATGCCCAGGCGGTGGGGTCGTTGAGGTAGAGGCCGCAGGCGCAGTCGAGGGCCTCTTCGGCGCTGCCGCTGGGTGAGCCGCTGGGCAGGTAGTTGTCTTCGTAGTCGTCGTGGCTGGCGCGGTAGATCGCGAATCCCCATCGGCTGGCGGAGCTGAGGTAGCGCAGCCGGCACAAGTGGAGCACCTGGCCGTCGGCGAGGACGCCGTCGACGTAGGCGAAGCCGGCGCGGTAGCGCATCCGCACCTCCGTCAGGTCCGGCCAGCGTTCGCGGGCGCGTGCGGCCAGCCGCCAGTGCAGGGAGTCCTTGGTGGAGTCGGGGATCTTCGGCACGGTCGTCATCCTCGCCGCTGCGGCGTGGCAACCACAGAGCGCGTGCCGGCGGCGGGACAAAGACCGATGGCGCTCCTCAGCCCCTATCAGGTGGTGTTGTCCGCCGCGGAATGCCGCACGCTCACTGCCCGGGCCCGCTCGGGTCGGGCCCCCCACCGCGACGTGCTCCGGGCCCGGATCGTGCTGGCCGCCGCGGCCGGAACGGCGAACGCGCAGATCGCCAGGTGCCTGGGCGTCTGCGAGGACACCGTCCGCAAGTGGCGGCACCGGTTCTGCGATCAGCGGCTGGCCGGGCTGGCCGATCGAGCCCGCCCCGGTCGCAGACGCATCTTTTCGGCGGTGGCAGAAGCCGAGGTGAAGGCGCTGGCCTGCCAGTTACCGGCCGAGACCGACGTGCCACTGTCCCGGTGGAGCACCGCGGAGCTGGCCGCCGAGGCGGTCACCCGCGGAGTGGTCAGCTCGGTCTCGCCGTCGACGGTGGGGCGCTGGCTGCGCGCCGACGCGATCCGCCCGTGGCGGTACCGGACCTGGATCTTCCCCCGCGACCCCGACTTCGCCGCCAAGGCCGGCCGAGTGCTCGATCTTTACGACCGGACCTGGGGCGGCCAGCCGCTGGGAGACGACGAGTACGTACTCAGTGCCGATGAGAAGTCTCAGCTGCAAGCTCTGCACCGCCGTCATTCCGACCTGCCCCCGGCGCCGGGGCGGGAGCGTCGGCAGGAGTTCGAGTATCGCCGTGGCGGCACCCTGGCCTACCTGGCCGCCTATGACGTGCACGCCGCCCGGGTGATCGGCCACTGCGCCCCGACCACCGGCATCGAACCATTCGGGCAGCTGGTCGAGCAGGTGATGAGCACAGAGCCCTACAGCAGCGCAGCCCGAGTGTTCTGGGTCGTGGACAACGGCTCCTCACACAACGGCGCCCGCTCCATCCAACGGATGCGCGCGGCCTGGCCGACCGCCGAGTTGGTGCACCTGCCGATCCACGCCAGCTGGCTGAACCAGGTGGAGATCTTCTTCTCCATCGTCCAGCGCAAGGTGATCAAGCCCGGTGACTTCGCCGACCTCGACGCGCTCGCCGAACGGCTGCTGGCCTTCCAGGACCGCTACAACGCCACCGCCGAGCCCTTCGACTGGCACTTCGGACGCAGATCCCTTGACCGCCTCCTCGAACGACTCAACGTCCACGAACCGTTAGCCGCATGACCCCCGACGTTTCAACGGAGAGGACCACTAGCACCTGGAGGCCGCCCGCGCCGACGTGCTGGCATTCATCGCCTTCCCTAGGGAGGTCTGGCGGCAGATCTGGAGCAACAACCCGAGCGAACGACTCAACCGGGAGATCCGCCGGCGCACCGACGTAGTGGGCATCTTTCCCGACCGCGACTCCCTGATCCGCCTGGTCGGCGCCGTCCTGGCCGAGCAGCACGACGAATGGACCGAAGGCCGCCGCTACCTCGGACTCGACGTCCTAACCCGAAGCCGGCTCACCCTCATCACCAGCCCCCAACCCCAAGGAGGACACTGAGCCCGCCGAAGCAATCACCGCCTAACCGACACGCCCGACGAAGGATCCGACTCGTACAC
>JALZBL010000125.1 GCA_030947395.1 Actinomycetota bacterium
GCGGTACCGAGGGCGCCGGGTGGCGGCCAACGCCAGCGCGAAGCCGAACCACAACTTCGAGTGATCGGCCAGCCGGGTCAGCCGCGGCAGCACCGCGTCGCCCACCTCGGAATGGCGGGCGGCCACGATCTGGAATGCGGCGGAGTCGCGTTCGGTCACTGCGCGGGCCCACGATGAGGTTCGGTTCACCGGCCGCAGCCTAGAGGGTGGCGGCGCCTGCGCTGGCGCGAACCGGCGCCCATGGGTCACACTGTCCTCACCAGCACCACGGTGACTGCGGGTCGACTGCGTCGGGGAAGGCGATGTCGGGCCGAGTTCCTGGAGGTGCCATGACGGCGACACAGTCGGCCATCCGGTCGAGGGGCACGGTGTTCATCCATTGCTGCCCGCCGGCGCTGGCGTCCCACGTCGAGTGGGCGTTGGCCGGCGTGCTGGGTCGGCCCGCCCGGCTGGAGTGGACCGCGCAGTCCGCCGCACCGGGCCAGCTGCGGGCAGAGGCGACCTGGCTCGGGCCGGCCGGGACCTGCGCTCGACTGGCGGCCTCCCTGCGGGCGTGGCCGATGCTGCGCTTCGAGATCACCGAGGATCCGTCCGCCGCGGGCGACGGGGAACGGCTGGCCTACGTCCCGGGTCGGGGCTTCCACCGCGCGATGATCTCCGCCAACGGCGACGTCGTGGTGGGCGAGGAGCGGCTGCGCGGCCTGGCGCTTCGGGCCAGTACCGTCGAGGACTTCACCCACGGCATCGATGACCTGCTCGGCGCGGAGTGGGACGCCGAACTCGAGCCCTATCGGACGGCCGGCGACGGTGCGCCGGTCACCCTCCTCACCCAGGTCGGCTGAGCCCGCGTCGGGTGGTACTGCGGCGCGCGTTGCGTCCCACCTACAACGGGATGTTGCCGTGGGCCCCTCGTCCGGACGGCTGGGCGGCCAGGGCCTCGGTCAGCGCGGCTCGAGTGCGAGCCGGGGAGACGATCGCGTCCACGACGGCGATTTCCATCGCCCGCGCGACCCCACCGGCGATCCGCTCGTGTTCGGCGGCCAGCTGCCCGTGCAGCGCCTCGCGCTCACCCGGCGCCGCCGCGGCCAGCTTCTTGCGGTGCAAGATCCCCACCGCGGCCGACGCACCCATGACCGCCACCTCGGCGCCGGGCCACGCGAACACCGCGGTGGCGCCGAGGGAGCGGGCGTTCATCGCGATGTAGGCCCCGCCGTAGGCCTTGCGGGTCACCAGCGTCACCCGCGGCACCACCGCCTCGCCGAACGCGTGCAGCAGCTTGGCTCCCCGCCGCACCACCCCGTCCCACTCCTGACCGACCCCGGGCAGGTAACCCGGCACGTCGACCAGCACAACCAGCGGGACACCGAACGCGTCGCACATCCGCACGAAGCGGGCCGCCTTCTCGGCGCTGATCGAATCGAGGCAACCACCGAGGCGCAGCGGGTTGTTGGCGATGACGCCCACCGTGCGCCCCGTGAGCCGGCCGAGGCCGGTGACGATGTTGGGGGCCCAGCGCGACTGCAACTCGCGAAAGCTGCTCTCGTCCAGCACCCCTTCGATCAGCGGGTGTACGTCGTAGGCCCGCTTGAGGTTGTCCGGAAGCAGGGCCGACAGGTCCGCGCCCGCGCCGATCGCGGCCAGGTCGAAGCCGCCCTGCCGGGCGAGCAGGTCGGTCAGGTCCCGGGTGCGCTCGATCGCGTCGGCCTCGGTGTCGGTGGTGACGTGGACGACGCCGCTGCGGCGGCCGTGGGTGTCCGCGCCACCCAATGACTCCATGTCGACGTTCTCACCGGTGACGCTGCGCACGACGTCCGGGCCGGTCACGAAGACGCGCCCGTCTGTGGACATCACGACCAGATCGGTCAAGGCCGGGCCGTAGGCCGCGCCACCCGCGGCCGGCCCCAGCACGAGCGAGATCTGCGGCACACGGCCCGACGCGCGGATCATCGCCTGGAACACCAGCCCGACCGCGTGCAGCGCCTCCACCCCCTCGGCCAGGCGTGCCCCACCGGAGTGCCACACCCCGATCACCGGCACGTGCTCGCGCACCGCAGTGTCGATCGCCTCGGTTATGTAGGCGCAGCCGGCCGAACCCATCGCCCCGCCCATCTTCAGCGGGTCGGTGGCGTAGGCGATCACCGGCGCGCCGTGCACCGTGCCCCGCACCGCGTACACGCCGCTGTCGTCGCGCGGCGTGATCGCCTGCACGGAGTGTTCGTCGAGCAGGGCGGCCAGGCGTACTTGGGGATCGCGCGGATCGCGTTCAGCGGCCAGGTCGAGCCGGTCGGTCACGGCAGTCAATTGCGGTGCCCTCCTCGAGGTTGGGCGCGGGCCGGGACGGTAGCGCCCGGCGAAGCAGCTCAGGCGTGACGGAACAGGACCGAGGCGTTGTGCCCGCCGAAGCCGAAGGAGTTGTTGATCGCCGCCGGGACGGCCATCCACCGGGCCTCGCGCGGCACGTCGACGGTCAGGTCGTCGTCGGGGTCGTCCAAATTGATCGTCGGCGGGACGACGCCCTCGTGGATCGCCAGCACGGTGGCGATGGACTCGACCGCGCCCGCGCCGCCGATGAGGTGCCCGGTCATCGACTTGGTGGCGGTCACGACCGTCCGATCACCGAGCAGCGCGCTCACCGCCCGGACCTCGCCGATGTCGCCGACCGGGGTAGACGTCGCGTGCGCGTTGACGTGCACCACATCGCCGGGCTGCAGACCGGCTCGCTCGATCGCCGTCACCATCGCCCGTCTCTGCCCGGCGCCGGTGGGGTCCGGTGCGGTGATGTGGTGGCTGTCCGACGTCACGGCCGAACCGCCCAGCACGGCGTAGATCCGCGCGCCGCGGGCCTCGGCCGCCGCGCGCCGCTCCAGGACCAGCACACCAGCACCCTCACCGATCACGAAGCCGTCACGACCCTTGTCGAAGGGTCGCGACGCTCGCTGCGGCTCGTCGTTACGCGTGCTCATCGCCCGCATCTGGGCGAACCCGCTGATGGTGAGCGGGTGGATGCAGGCCTCGGCCCCGCCGACGATCACTACGTCGGCCCGGTCGAGCTGCAACAGGTCCAGCCCGTAGCCGATGGCCTCGGCACCTGACGCGCACGCGCTGACCGGTGTGAACACCCCGGCGCGGGCGCCCATCTGCAAGCCGACGTACGCCGCCGGCCCGTTCGGCATGTCCATCGGGATGAGCATCGGGGAGACCTTGCCCGGCCCCTTGGCCAGCAGCAGATCGTGCTGGTCCATCAGGCTGGTCACGCCGCCGATGCCGGTTCCGATGGACACGGCCAGCCGCTCCGGCACCAGGCCGTTGTCCTCGGCCCGCCCGGAGAACCCGGCGTCGGCCCAGGCCTCGGCCGCCGCGACCAGGGTGGCCTGCTGGACCCGGTCGTAGCGGCGGGCCTTGGCCCGGGGAAGCAGCTCGGCCGGGTCGACGGCCATCCGGGCCGCGATCTTGACCGGCACCTCGGCGTAATCGTCCTCGGGCAGGCGGTCCACGCCGGAGCGGCCGTCGAGCATGGCCGCCCAGGTGCTCTTCACGTCACCGCCCAGGGGAGTCGTTGCGCCCAGTCCGGTGATCACTACGTCGTCGTTACCCATTCATCGACCTCCGAGCGCCGAACTGCTCCTTCGCCAGTGCTCTTCGTGCGAGCGCTGACGCTGCGTTGATTTGGTGGCTATTCGCGCCAGCGCTCATCGACTCGACCACCGCCGCCCGGCCTGCGGCCGGGGTCGGCAGTCGAGGCGGCTGACGCCGCACCGTCTCAGGGCTCTTCGCGCCAGCGCTCATCGCTAGGCGTTGGTCTCGATATAGGTGACGGCGTCGCCGACCGTCTTCAGCTTGGGCAGCTCCTCGTCGGGGATCTTGACGCCGAACTTCTCCTCGGCGGCCATGGCGACCTCGACCATCGACAGGGAGTCCACATCGAGGTCGTCGACGAAGGACTTCTCGTCGCTGACGTCGGCGGCCGATACATCGGCGACCTCGTTCAGGATCTCGGCCAGGCCGGCGCGGATCTCCTCGGTAGTTGCCACGATGGGCGTTCCTTTCGTTATGCGGAGACGTCACCGGCGGCCGCCGGGGACGGGTGGTGCGGTTCAGGGGGCGAGCAGTACCTGGGCCGCGAAGGCGAGTCCGGCGCCGAAACCCACCGTGAGCACGGGCGCCCCGGAGGCGACCTCGCCGTTCTCGACCAGCTTGGACAGCGCCAGCGGGATCGTCGCGGCCGAGGTGTTGCCCGAGACGACGATGTCGCGGGCCACGACGGTCTTCGGGCCGAGCCCGATCTTGCGCACCAGCGGATCGATGATGCGCAGGTTGGCCTGATGCGGCACGAAGGCAGCCACGTCGGCGATCGCCACGCCGGCCCGCTCGCAGGCCTCGACCGCGACCGGGGCGATGCGCGAGGACGCCCACCGGAACACCGACTGCCCGTCCTGGCGGAAGAACCCGGTGGCTGCCTCGATCGAGATTGCGTCGAACTGGTTGCCGTCGGAGCCCCAGACGACCGGCCCGAAGCCCGGGTGGTCCGATGGCCCGACCACGGCCGCACCGGCCCCGTCGGCCAGGATCACACACGTCGTGCGGTCGTCGAAGTCGAGCCACCCGGAGAACCGCTCCGAGGCGACCACCAGGACGTTGCGCGCCTGGCCCGCTTCCACCGCGGCCGAGGCGGTGGCGAGCGCGTAGGCGAACCCGGCGCACCCGGAGTTGAGGTCGTACGCGCCGGGGGAGTTGATGCCCAGCCGGAAGCTGAGCTGCGGGGCCGCCGTGGGCACGGCGGTGGGCATCGTGCACGTCGCCACGATCACCAGGTCGACTTCGTCGGTCGGGACTCCGGCGTTGGCCAGTGCCTTGCTGCCGGCCGCCTCGGCGAGGTCGACGACGGTCTCGTCGGCGTCGGCGAAGCGCCGTTCGACGATGCCGACCCGGGAACGGATCCACTCATCGGTGGTGGCCACGCCGCGGGCGACCAGATCGTCGTTGGTGACGACATTGGCCGGCTGGTAATGCCCGAATCCGAGGACGCGGCTGAACTGTGGACGGGCAGCGGTCCGCAGCGAAAGGGTTGACGGGGTCACGGCGCTCAGTAATCCGATCCGGGCTGAAGGCGGGCCACGGCCAAGCCGGCCGCGACGATGTCGCCGTCGTGGCGCAGCCACTCGGTGAGTTGCAGTGGTCCGCGGGTCGGGGCGATGACGGGATGCTCGTCGCGGTTGGTGGTGATGGTTGCCAACCGCGCGCCGGCGGCGACCGTGCTTCCCTCAGCGACTCCGGGGGAGCGGGTGAACACGCCCTTGGCCGGCGAGACGACGACCTGGAAGTCGACGGTGTGTTCGCCCTGCCCGTGCTGCGGTCGATCGTCGACGAGAGCCTGCGCGGCGGCGAGATCGGCCGGGGACTTCAGCGCGATCACCTGCACGCCCGGCAGTTCGCGCTTGGCCAACCCGGCCAGAGTGCCGGCCGGCGGTAGCTCGATGACCGCGGTGACCCCGAGCTCGCGCAGCGACTGCTGGCACAGGTCCCAGCGCACCGGGCGGGTGATCTGGCGGACCAGCCGGCCGAGCACGCCGTGCCCGGTCGCGGTGGCCGCGCCGTCGGCGTTGGAGAGCAGGACGCAGCGCGGGTTCTGGGCGCTCAGGCCCTGGGAGAACTCGGCCAGGGCGTCCTCGGCCGGGTGCATGTAGTGGGTATGGAAGGCGCCGGCGACGGCCAGCGGCCGGATCCGTGCCCCGGACGGCGGGTCGGCGGCCAGGGCCTGCAGGGCACTGACCGAGCCGGCGGCGACGACCTGACCGGCTCCGTTGCGATTCGCCGGAGCCAGGCCCTGCCGGGTGATCGTGGCGATGACCTCGTCGGGATCTCCGCCCAGGACGGCGGTCATGCCGGTCGGGGTGAGGGCGCAGGCCGCCGCCATCTCGGCCCCGCGGCGGGCGGCGAAGGCCACGGCGGCCGCCGGAGTCAGCGCGCCGGCGAGCGCCGCCGCGGTGATCTCACCGACAC
>JALZBL010000478.1 GCA_030947395.1 Actinomycetota bacterium
AGCTCTCGGCGGCACAACTGGCCGAGCGCTTCGGCTTTCCGGACGAACGCCAGTGGACGCCGGTACGCGACCTGTCCGGTGGAGAGCGGCGGCGGCTGCAATTGCTGCGCCTGCTCCTGGGGCAACCTAACGTCCTGCTGCTCGACGAGCCGACCAACGACCTGGACACCGACACCCTCACCGCGCTGGAGGACGTGCTGGACTCCTGGCCGGGCACCCTCGTCGTGGTCAGCCACGACCGCTATCTCATCGAGCGGGTGTGCGATACGACGGTGGCCCTGCTCGGCGACGGGTCGTTGGCCGCGCTGCCTGGCGGCGTGGCGGAGTACCTGAGCCGGCGGCGCGCGGACCGGGCCGAAGCTGCCGCGAGCGCGCCGTCGGCCCCGGCGCATCGGGCCGGTGGAGACACCCGGGCCGACCGCAAAGAGGTCACCCGCCTCGAGCGGCGGATCGCCGCGCTGGAGCGCCGCGAAGCCGAGTTGCATCGCCGGCTGGCCGAGCACGCAACCGACTACGAGCGAGTGGGTGCACTCAACGCCGAGCTGATCGCGACGGTGCGCGAGCGGGGGGAGGCGGAGGACCAGTGGCTGGAGGTGAACCAGTAGAGCTCCTCACGACCGATCGAGGAGCCTGACGCGGGGGCGGCACGAGGGCGCGCCGCCGCTAGTGTCTAGGCATCTGCCGATTCAGCGTGAGACCGGGATGACACCATGACGCGGCTGTCCGAGCTGCTCGCCGCCGCGAGCACCACGGCCGGCCTCAGCGGGCGGGCGATGTCCCGTCGGGCCCACGAACTCGGCTTGTCGCTCAATCACGACACCGCCGCCCGCTACCTGCGCGGCGACCACGGCCATCCGGACGAGGCCACCCTGGTCGCCTTCGCCGCCGTGCTCGACCTTGCGTTGAGCGACCTGCGCGAGGCCGCCTCGCTTCCCGCCGAGGAGACGGCACCGTACCGACCGCCCGCGGAGGCCAGCCGGCTGACCCGGCGCCAGCGCAACGCCGTCGATGAGGTCATCCGGGCGATGCTCGACGCCCGGTCCCCCGCCGCCCGAGCTGATCCGGGCCTGGCTGGGCACTGGGGGCACGGCGGCGACCCGTCGGGATGACCCGGGCGAATCTTGGATCCGGGCCGCACACGCCCCAAACCTGGCCCTATCCTGACGCCGGCCCGGCGCGTCGGCTCAGCGTTTGGTCGTGGCCCGGTCGACGGTCAACTCTGGCTTGGCCTCGAGGCCGGCCAGTCCGTTCCATCCCAGGTTGACCAGATGGGCGGCGACCACCTCGCGGCTGGGCGTACGGGCCTCGACCCACCACTGCCCGGTGAGGGCCACCATGCCGACCAGCATCTGGGCGTACATGCCGGCGAGCTTCGGCTGCAGCTCACGGCGCTCGAACTCCCGGGCCAGGATGTATTCCACCTGGGAGGCGATGTCGTTCAGCAGCGAGGAGAACGTACCGGTCCCGGCCACCACCGGCGAGTCACGGGTAAGGATTCGGAAACCGTCGGTCTCGTCCTCGATGTAGGTGAGCAGGGCCAGCGCGGCCTGCTCGACCAGGGCCCGCGGATGGCCCGCGGTGAGCGCGGAGGTCACCCGGTCCAGCAGAGCCTGCATCTCGCGATCGACGACGACCGCGTACAGCCCTTCCTTGCCGCCGAAGTGCTCGTACACGACCGGTTTGCTGACGCCGGCCCGGGCGGCGATCTCCTCGATGCTGGTGGCCTCGAAGCCCTTCTCGGCGAAGAGGCTGCGGCCGACGTTGAGCAGTTGCTCGCGTCGCTCCTTGCCACTCATCCGCACCCGCGGACGTCCCTGTGCCTCAGCCATGTGCGTTCACTATGCCCTGCGGGCACCAGGCCAGGTGCCTCTTCCTCCACTCGGGCGCTCGGCCGGCAACGGTCACCGCCGCCCGGCGGTGCCACGATGGGGACATGAAACCCACACCGGCACCGTCGCCGGCGTTGCCGGCGGCGCCGGCCGGCGCGGCACCCGAGCTCAGCTACGCC
>JALZBL010000479.1 GCA_030947395.1 Actinomycetota bacterium
ACTCGGGCCCGACCGTCCGGACCAACCCCGGGGTGCGCGACAGTTTCGGCGCGACGTTCTGCATGGGTAGTGACCCGAACCGCCGGTGCGGCACCCGTACGATCGCTTCCCGCGCCGCGAAGTGTGGATCGGTCAGCATGTCCTTGGCGCGAAAGATCCGTCCGGCCGGCACGCCGTGCTCGTGCAGCGTCTGCAGCAGGTCGTCCGCCTTCTGGGTCGACGACCAGCGCGCAATCAGCCCATCGAGGGCCTCCATGGCCGCGCCCCGGGCGCCGTGGGTGGCGTACCGCTCGTCGGTGGCCAGTTCGGGTTGTTCCATGGCGGCGGCCAGGCGGGCGAAGACGGTGTCCTGATTGGCCGCGATGAGGATCAGGTCGCCGTCGTGCGTCGGGTAGACGTTGCTGGGCGAGACGTTGGGCAGTACCGCCCCGGTGCGTTCGCGCTGGTAGCCGGCGACCGCCCACTCCGGCACGAGGGACTCCATCATGGCCAGCACCGCCTCATAGATCGCCGAGTCCACGACCTGGCCCATCCCGGTGCGGGCTCGGCTGTGCAGTGCGACCAGGGTGCCCAGGCAGGCGTAGGTGGCGGCCAACGAGTCGCCGAGTGAGATACCGGCCCGGACCGGTGGCGCATCCGGGGTTCCCATCACGTAGCGGATCCCGCCCATCGCCTCGCCAATGGACCCGAATCCGGCGCGCGGCGCGTACGGACCGCTCTGTCCGTACCCGGTCACCCGGGTGACCACGAGGCCGGGATTCGTCTTCCACAACTCATCCGGGGCAAGGCCCCACCGCTCCAGGGTCCCCGGGCGGAAGTTCTCGACCAGCACGTCAGCCCGGTCGAGGAGCTCGCGGACCAGCGCCTGCCCGTTGGCGGTGCGCAGGTCGCCAGTGACCGACTTCTTGTTGCGCGCCACCACCGGCCACCACAGCGAGGTGCCGTGTGGCTTCTCCCGGCCCCACTCGCGCATCGGGTCGCCACGGCCGGGATCCTCCACCTTGATCACCTCGGCCCCGAAGTCGCCGAGCAGCTGGCCGCAGAACGGGCCGGCCAGCAACTGGCCGAGTTCCACCACCCGCAGGTCGTCCAGCGGCCCGGCGCCACCTTGGCGATGCTCGTTCACGCCGCGCTGCGTTCCAGCATGGTGGCCCGGGCGTTGAACAGGTGGGCCCGCATGACCGACTCGGCCCAGTCCGGATCACCCGCGCGGGCGGCGGCGACGATCTCGACGTGGTGGGCCATGCTGCGCGCCAGCGCCTCGGGCGTGTAGTCGTGGTAGTTCCGATGCACCACCGAGGCGTGCGTCACCGACTTCAGGGCCGCGGCGATCGGCGGGTTGTCGGCCAGCGTGATGAGGGTCCGGTGGAAGTGGCGGTTCAACTCGAACACACCGTCGAGGTCCTGGCCCCGCCCCGGCCGCGCGATCCGCTTCATCGCCGTGGCCATCTCTTCCAGCTCATCAAGATGGGTCGGCGTGGCCCGCGGGACGGCCTGGCGGACGGCGAACGGTTCGAGGCGCAAGCGCAACTCGAAGATCTCGCGCAGGTCCTTCTCGGTCCAGCGGCGCACGCGGGCCCCTCGGTTGGGGACGAGATCGACGAGCCCTTCGGCCGCCAGCCGGGTGAGCGCCTCGCGAACTGGAGTGCGGCTGACGGCCAGTCGATCGGCCAGCTGGACCTCGCCCAGCCGTTCCCCGGCCGCGAGCCGACCGTCGAGGATTTCCGCCCGCAGCTGTTGCACCGTTAGTTCCGACGCCGGCAACACGGCGCCCCCTTCCCGGCCAGTTGCATGCAATCTAGGCAGAGTGGGCCAGTTGTGCAAGAGATTCGGCCGTGATTGCGGTATTTTGCATACAACGTCAGCAAGGAGTAGGCCATGGCGATGAGCGCGTCACCGGATCCCGCCCGGGTCGAGATCGTCGAGGTCGCGCCCCGCGACGGCCTGCAGAACGAGGACGTCACGCTCACCACCCCGCAGAAGCTGGCCCTCGTCGACGGCCTGGTGG
>JALZBL010000480.1 GCA_030947395.1 Actinomycetota bacterium
CTTGGTTGCGGTGCCGGCGGGTACGCCTCGCTCCCCGCCGGGTAGGCATCGGCTGGATACGGCTGCGGCCGGGCGAACGCGGGGTACCCGGACGGTGCCTGAACCGGCGGGCCCGACTCCGGCGGCGGGTACTGCGTCGTCGGGTATGCGGTTTCCTCCGGTGCCGCCGTCATCGCCGGCAACCCGGTGCCCAGGGCTGCCGCCGGGCCGGAAGGTGATGCGGGACCGTCGGGTAATCGGGCGGGTGCGGAGTGGCCGGGCGCGTATTCCGCGGCGTGACCACGGTTTCGGTCCGCCTGGTCGGCCGGATGCGGGCCCGGGTAATTGTGCTCGCGGTGCCCCCGCGTCGCCTCGTCGTCGGTCATCGGCGGGTACGCGGCACCGCTGAAGGGAGCCGGTGGGGCGGGTGGGGTGAAGGGAGCCGGTGGGGCCGGTGGGGCCGGTGGCAGTACCGGAGGCGAGGGGGCGGCCGGGACATCCACCGTCTCCGACGGGTCGACGGACGTCGGCGGCTGCACCCGGTCGGTCGAGGCCGGTGGCGGGTCGGCCTTGACGGGCTCTGGCCGCCTGGCGGGGTAGCCGGTGACCTGGGCCGGGTCGTGGGCCGGCGGTTCGGCCGGTTCGTCCCAGGACGGTCGGCTCGGCGGGATGGCGTCGGTGCGCAAGCCGACCAATCCCGGGTAAGGCTGGCTGGCTCTGGTCGGGCCGTCCGGCCAGGTCAGGTGACGAATCGACGTCGACTCGTCCCATTCCGGCCCGGGCTCGGGCTCGGGCTCGGGGATCTCGGGCGCGGGGATGTCGCCGCCACCATCGCCGGTGGGTGGCTCGGGTGGCTCGGGCGACCACGCCCAGGCTCGAACCGAGTCGGGCTGGTCTTCGGTCATCGCTTCCTCTGCTGTCTCGCGGTGGCCGTTTCCCCGACGGCGCGATGCGGTCGCCTTACCCGGCCGAGCGGCGCTTCAGTCGGCCCCGTCGTCAGCCGCGTCCGTCGAACAGGCTGGTGACCGAACCGTCGGTGAACACCTGCTTAATCGCCTGGGCGATCAAGGGTGCTACCGACAATACGGTCAACTTATCGAACTCCTTGTCCGAGGAGATCGGCAGCGTGTTGGTGACGATCACCTCGCTGACCCGGCAGTTCTTGAGCCGGTCGGTGGCCGGCGGGGAGAAGATTCCGTGGGTGGCGGCGACGACCACATCACGCGCCCCGGCGTCGAACAGCAGGTCGGCGGCTTTGGTGATGCTGCTGCCGGTATCGATCATGTCGTCGGCCAGGATGCACAACCGGCCACTCACCTCGCCGACGACGCGGTTGGCGATTACCTCGTTGGCGACCTTGGGGTCGCGCGTCTTGTGGATGAAGGCAATGGGTACGCCGCCGAGGCGATCGGCCCACTGCTCGGCGGCCCGGACCCGGCCGGTGTCCGGGGAGACCACGGTCATCTCTTCGCCGCCGTGTGTGCGCGCGACGTGCTCGGCCAGGATCGGCAACGCGAACAGGTGGTCGACCGGCCCGTCGAAGAAGCCCTGGATCTGCGCGGTATGCAGGTCGATGGACATGATGCGGTCGGCGCCGGCGGTCTTGAGCAGATCGGCGACGAGGCGCGCCGAGATGGGTTCCCGGCCGCGGTGCTTCTTGTCCTGCCGGGCGTAGGGGTAGAAGGGGGCGACGACGGTGATCCGCTTGGCCGAGGCGCGCTTGAGGGCGTCGCACAGGATCAGCGTCTCCATCACCCACTGGTTGATCGGGGTGGTGTGCGACTGGATCACGAAGGCGTCCGAACCGCGCACCGACTCCTCCGGGCGCACGAAGATCTCGCCATTGGCAAAGTCCAGGGCGGTCATCGGGGTGACGGTGACGCCGAGGTGACCGGCGATCTCGTCGGCCAGCTGCGGGAACGCCCGCCCCGAGAACAGCATCAGGCTCTTCCGGCCGGCTAGCTCGATGGTGCTCATGATGACGACTCCCCATCGCGGTCGTTGCCTTCGCCCGCGGCCGGTGCGGCGG
>JALZBL010000481.1 GCA_030947395.1 Actinomycetota bacterium
GAGTTGCAGCGGGCGGTCGGGCCGGGCGCGGCGGTCGGGTCGAATCACGCGGTAACCGCTCGGTCGGTTCCGCTCGTACCGACGACGGCGTACTCGTGGCTCGGTCGGCCCGGGCTGGCCGGCCACCGGCTCGGGACCGGCGACGGACGGCCCCCGGCGGCCGGGCGGGACTGGTCGCCGGCCTTTCGCACCGAGACGGTCGTCGTCGACCCGCGGTCGATCACGGTCGAGGCCGCAGACCGGCAGGCGGGTCTGCTCCTACGAACCGAGATCGCGGTCCTGAGCGGCGGGTCGCTGCGTCTGCGGCACCGGCTGACCAATTCCGGCACCGAGCCCTACGTCGTCGATGCCCTCGAAGTGACCGTGCCCGTCGCCGACCGAGCGGCGGAGATCTTCGACCTGACCGGACGCTGGGGCAGAGAACGGTCACCGCAGCGGCACCCGGTGGTCGACGGGGTCTTCCTGCGCGAAGGCCGGACGGGCAAGACCGGGCTCGAGTCGGTAACCAGCCTCGTGGTGGGCGTGCCGGGTTTCGGTTTCGAGCGGGGCGACGTGTGGGCGGTTCACGTCGCCTGGAGCGGGAACACCCGTCACTTCGTGCAACGCCAACCCGGCGGGCTGGTGACCCTCGGCGGTGGCGAACTGCTCCTGCCCGGTGAGACCGTGCTTGCGTCCGGCGAGTCGTACACCACGCCGTGGGTCCACTTGGCCGCGACGGAGCACGGACTGGACGGGCTGGCCCACCAATTCCACGACTATGCGCGGTCCCTACCGGCCCACCCGCGGGAACCGCGACCGGTGGTGCTCAACGTCTGGGAAGCGGTCTACTTCGATCACGACCTCGGCCGGCTTGCCGAGCTGGCCACGCTCGCCGCCGAGATCGGCATCGACCGCTTTGTCCTCGACGACGGCTGGTTCGGTGGCCGTCGCCACGACGCGGCCGGACTCGGCGACTGGGTGGTCTCGTCCGACGTCTGGCCGGACGGGCTGACGAGCTTGATCGACCGGGTCGCTGACCTGGGAATGCAGTTCGGGCTGTGGTTCGAGCCGGAGATGGTCAACGCCGACTCCGACCTCTACCGCGCCCACCCGGAGTGGGTGCTCGCCGTGCCCGGCCGACCGGCGACCGAGTTCCGCAACCAGCTGGTCCTGGACCTGGGCCGCGAGGACGTCCGCGCGTACCTGTTCCGGCACCTCGATGCGCTCCTGGCCCGGCACCCGATCCGCTACGTCAAGTGGGATCACAACCGACCGTTGATGGACGGTGCCTCGACCGATTCCGGTCACGCTCCTGGCGTGCATCGACAGACCCTCGGCTTCTACGACCTGCTCGA
Organism: Actinomycetota bacterium; assembly: GCA_030947395.1. Classification (GTDB taxonomy): domain Bacteria; phylum Actinomycetota; class Actinomycetes; order Mycobacteriales; family Jatrophihabitantaceae; genus JALZBL01. The sequence continues at coordinate 1,335 of JALZBL010000481.1, forward strand.
CCGCCTGCGGGCGGCGCATCCCGGCGTGGACTGGGAGAGCTGCGCCTCGGGCGGCGGGCGCATCGATCTGGCCGTGCTCGAACGGGTGCAACGCGTGTGGACGTCGGACATGACCGACGCGCTGTCCCGGCAGTCGATCCAGCGCTGGACGGCCCAGCTGGTTGCGCCGGAATACCTCGGAGCTCATATCAGCGCGCCGGTCAACCACCAGACCGGACGCACTCTGTCGCTGGACTTTCGGGCCGCGACGGCGTTCTTCGGCGACTTGGGCGTCGAGTGGGACATCTCGGCGGCCACCGCCGCCGAACGGGCTCGGCTGGCCGAGTGGATCGCCCTCTACAAGCGCCATCGCCGGCTGCTGCACTCCGGCCGAATCGTGCGATTCGACTCGGCCGAGCCGGCGATCTGGACCTACGGCGTGATCGCCGCCGACCGGGGCGAGGCGGTTCTGGCCTACGTCCAGCTCGAGGAGTTCGTCCGCGACCCGCTGCCCTGGCGGGTGCCCGGCCTCGATCCGGACCGGCGCTACACCGCCCGGCTCATCGTTGCGGCCGAGGACCCCACCGGGACGGGATACCGCCGGCCGCCGTGGCGCGGTGACGGCCTGACCCTGTCCGGGTCGGTCCTGGCCGCGTTCGGCCTGCCCGCGCCGCCGCGCCACCCGCAAAGTTC
>JALZBL010000482.1 GCA_030947395.1 Actinomycetota bacterium
GCGTGGGCAGCGCCCTGCCATGGGTGGCGATCGGAGGCCGGATGAGCAAGCCCCGGTCTTGGAGTCCGCGCAGCACCTGGTTCATCGCCTGCCGGCTGACGAACGCCCCGCGGGCCAGGTCGGCGTTGGACTGTCCCGAGGATTGGCCGAGAAGCTCCAGGCAGGCGTATTGCGGCACCGTCAGGTCCAGCGGGCACAGCACCGCGTCCATCGCGGTGCGGAGCGCGGTCGCGGCCTGCTTGAGCAGGTAGGCGATCGACTGCTCGAGGTCACCGACCGCAGTCTCTTGACACATGTCAACATCTTGACACATGATGGGGATGTCAGGAACTTGACATACGCAGGAGGAGAGCGATATGACGATCACCGGACCCGACTTCGTCGCTTTGCAGGTACGTGACCTGGAGCGCGCGGCCGACTTCTACCAGACCCGTCTGGGTTTACGCCGGGCTCCCGCCAGCCCGCCCGGCGCGGTGGTTTTCGTCACCGAACCTGTCCCGTTCGCGGTGCGCGAACCGCTCCCCGGCCTCGATCTGGAGACCATCCGGCCGCGACCTGGCGCCGGCGTCGCACTCTGGTTGCACGCCGACAACGCCCAAGCGCTGCACGACGAGCTGGTGACCGCCGGGGTGCCGATCGCTGTCGGGCCGGCCGACGGGCCGTTCGGGCGGATGTTCACCTTTACCGATCCGGACGGCTATGCCATTACCGTCCACGACCAACGATAGGTGCCAAACGCCACACCGAGGTCGTCCAGGTGCCCGGCCCGGCGACCAAGGCGACCGTCCATCACCGTGACGACCGTCGGTCCCCGCCGGACGCCGAGACCGCGAGTTGTTGGTCGCCCAGGATGGCGAGCAGTTGCAGCTTCTCGGCGCTCTGCGTGCCGGGAGTCGCGGTGAAGACGAGTAGCGACTGCTGCTGGTCGGGGTCGAGCAGCGTCTGGCAGTGCAGGTCCAGGCGCCCGATCTCGGGATGAACGAACCGTTTGACGTCTGAGTACGTCAAGCCGATCTCATGGTCGGCCCACAAGGCGGCGAATTCGCCGCTCTCCTGTCGCAGCCGGCGCGCGAGAGCGGCGGCCGCTGAGAGCGGACCGGCCTCGGTAGCCGAGCGTCGCAACTGGGCGGTCATCGTGCGGGCATGCCATGCGTGGTCGTCGGCGAAGTAGATCTGCCGCGACGACGGGTCGGTGAACCAGCGGTAGACGGCGCTGCGCCAGGGGCCGCGCAGCCGTGTCTGCTCACCTAGCAGCGCGATGGCGGGCGGGGTCTGGGCCAGCGTTTCACCGAGCGAGCCCATCACCTGGGCGGGCGTGTCGGACATGCGGTCGAGCACTCGCATCATGCCGGGCGACACGTGGTCACTGACGCGATCCCGCGCCGGAACGGCGTGCCCGGCGAGCCGGAACAGGTGGTCGCGTTCGGCAAGGGAGAGCCGTAGCCCGCGGGCGATAGCGGCGACCATCTGCGCTGACGGCTGCGGGCCAGCTCCGCGTTCCAGCCGCGCGTAGTAGTCGCTGGACATGTCCGACAGAGCGGCGATCTCCTCGCGGCGCAGCCCGCTGGTACGTCGGCGTGCCCCCCGGGGCAGTCCGACGTCGGCGGGTTGCAGCGCCTGGCGCCGGCTGCGGAGGAACTCGGCGAGCGCCGGCCGGTCGATCATCTGCCCTCCCGGCGAGTCATCGGTAGTTCCAGGGTAGAGCCGGCCGGACTCGCCAGCCAGGACCTGCCGATCAGCGGCCCAGGGGGGCCTTCCCCGCCCAGGCCGGTGGGCGTTGAGTGGCTCGAGGCGGCCCGGCGATGCCGGCCGGCGGCAAGCACAGGAGATCGAGAGCATAAAGGAGCGAGGGATGAGTGGATGGACGACAGCAAACCTGCCCGACATGACTGGACGCACGGTAGTGGTCACCGGCGCCTCGGGCGGGCTGGGGCTGGCGACCGCAGCAGGGTTCGCGCGGGCCGGCGCGCACGTGGTGTTGGCCGTCCGCTCGGCGGCCAGGGGC
>JALZBL010000483.1 GCA_030947395.1 Actinomycetota bacterium
GCATCGGCGCTGCCCAGGGCGGTGGGTGAGATCGTCGCCGCGGCGGTGACGTCCGGCCCGTCGCCCAGGTCCTCGTCTAGCGCGCCGGCGACGACGTCGGCCACCAGGTCGGGGTCGAGGCCGGCCTCTACCATCGCGGCCAGCGCGGACGTGGTCACGACGAGCCGCCGGCGTCGCCCGGTCGGGCCACCGCGGGCTCGGTCTCGGGTGGGATGGGGGCGTAGGCCGTGCGCAACGTGCCGTCGGAGGTCAGCACCGTGTCCAGATGGCCGCGCCAGTGGGCGTCATCGCGGTCCGCGAAGTCCTCCCGCCAGTGGGAGCCGCGCGTCTCCTCGCGCCGTCGGGCGGCGGCGACCAACGCGGCGGCCACGGTAACCAGGTTGGTGGCCTCCCAGCGGCCGATGTCCGCGGTTGCGGTGGCGTACCCGGCGAGGACCTCGACGCCCTTTTCGGCCCGGGCCAGTCCGGCGGCATCGCGTAGCACCCCTACCTCGGCCGACATGAGCGCCTGCAGCTCCTCCCGCCCGGCGTCGTCGACCAGGCCGGTGCGAACGTCGGTAGGCACCGGGGCGACGGTCTGGGCGGCGGCCGGCCGCCGGTCGATGATGTCGGCTGCGATGCGCCGCCCGAACACCAGCCCCTCGAGCAGGGAGTTCGAGGCCAACCGGTTAGCCCCGTGCACGCCGGTGCACGCCGCCTCGCCACACGCGTAGAGCCGGGCGACGCTGGAGCGCCCGCGCAGGTCGGTCCGCACGCCGCCCGAGGCGTAATGGCAGGCCGGCACGACCGGGATGAGCTCCCGGACCGGGTCGATGCCGTGCGACTCCAACGAGGCCAGGATGGTGGGGAAGCGGACGCGCCACTTCTCCGGGCCGAAGGACCGTCCGTCGAGCCATACATGCTCGGCACCCGTCTCGCGCATGCGCCGCACGATCGCCTTGGCCACCACGTCGCGTGGGGCCAGGTCGGCCAGCTCGTGCTGACCGCGCAGGAACGGCACCCCAGCGTCGTCGACGAGAAACGCGCCCTCCCCGCGGACGGCCTCGCTGACCAGCGGCTGCTGGCCGTGGGCCCGGTGCCCGAGCCACAGCACGGTGGGGTGGAACTGCACGAACTCCAGGTCACGCACCACGGCTCCCGCGCGCAGGGCCGCGGCCACGCCGTCGCCGGTGGACACCGATGGGTTGGTGGTCGACGCGAACACCTGCCCCATCCCGCCGGTGGCGAGGACGACCGCGCCGGCCAGCACCGCACCCACACCGTCGCGCTGACCCTCGCCCATCACGTGCAGGGTGAGCCCGGTGACGCCGCCGTCGGAGGCGCGCAGCAAGTCCAGCACGATGGCGTGCTCGATGACTTCGATCGTCGGCTCCTCCAGAACCCGGGCGACCAGGGCCCGCTCGATCTCGGCCCCGGTGGCGTCACCGCCGGCATGGGCGATGCGGTTGCGATGGTGGCCGCCCTCGCGGGTCAGCGCGAGCTCGCCGCCGGCCGTGCGGTCGAACCGGGTGCCCAGAGCCAGGAGCTCGCGCACCGCGGCCGGCCCCTCGTCGACCAGCACCCGGACCGCGGCGACGTCGCAGATGCCGACGCCGGCGGTCAGGGTGTCGGCCAGGTGATCGTCCGGCGAGTCGTCGGCGCCCAGCGCCGCGGCGATGCCTCCCTGGGCCCAGCGGGTGGAGCCGGCGGCCAGCACATCCTTGGTGACCACGAGCACCCGCGCCAAAGGGCCGGAAGCGGTGGGGGCACCGGCCAGCCGCAACGCGGTGGTCAGCCCGGCGATCCCGGACCCGATGATCACGACGTCCGCGCGCGCGCTCCAGCCGGGTTCCGGCGCGAGCAGCCCGGACGGCACAGTGATCATGCGTTCAGCTCCACCGCAACATTGTCGATCAGACGGATGTGGCCGATGCGGGCGGCCACCAGCAGGCGGGCCGGGCCGGCGGGCGGCGCCGGACGCAGGGCGGGGTCGCGCAGCTCGAGGTAATCGACGTCGACCCGGGTT
>JALZBL010000126.1 GCA_030947395.1 Actinomycetota bacterium
GTCGTGTAGATCGAACCGATCTCCACGACGAACATGACCGGGTTCTTCCACAAGGTGCGAGGGTCGAGCTTGGCGAACGCGCCGGGCAGCGCGGTCAGGAGCATCTTCGGGTCGAGCAGACCACCGCCGACCCGGCGAGCCGGGGCGCCTGGGTTTGCGGCACTGGACGGCGCCGGCTCCCCCGATCCGCTGGACGGAGCGTCGAGCGTGGTTACCGACATCAGTGCAGGCCTTCCGCGACTGGGCCGAGCGCGAGCGCCGGGAAGTAGGTGAGGGCGACGACGATCAGGACGACGCCGGTGAGCAGGCCGATGAACAGCAACCGGTGCGTGGGCAGCGTGCCCTCGGAGACCGGAACCGGCTTCTGGCGGGCGAGGGAACCGGCCAGGCCGAGCACGAAGATCATCGGCAGGAAGCGGCCGACCAGCATGGCGATGCCGAGCGCCGTGTTGTACCACGGCGTGTTCACCGAGATGCCGGCGAAGGCGCTGCCGTTGTTGTTGCCGGCCGAGGTGAAGGCGTAGAGGACTTCGGACAGCCCGTGCGCCCCGCGGTTGAGCATGCTGGCCCGCTGGGCCGAAGAACCCATCGCGATCGCCGTGCCGACGAGTACGACCGCGGGCGTGGTCAGGATGTACAGGGAGGCGAACTTGACCTCCCGGGCGCCGATCTTCTTGCCGATGTACTCCGGCGTCCGCCCGACCATAAGGCCGGCGATGAACACCGACAGCACCGCGAGGATCAACATCCCGTAGAGCCCGGAGCCGGTGCCGCCGGGGGCGATCTCGCCCAGCATCATGTCCACCAGCAGTACGGCCCCACCGAGGCTGGTGTAGGAGTCGTGAAAACTGTCGACCGCACCGGTCGACGTCAAGGTGGTCGCTGATGCGAATACCGCCGAGTCAGGTACGCCGAAGCGGGTCTCGGTGCCCTCGGTGCTGGCGCCGACCGCAACCGGGACCGATCCGTGGTGGGCCTGTTGGAAGCCGACGTTGACTCCGGCACTGGCGATGGCCAGCAGCGCCATCACCGCGACGATCGCCCGGCCCTGGCGCTGGTCCCCGACCATGACGCCGAAGGTTCGCGGAAGCGAGAAGGGGATGGCCAGCAGGAGAAAGACCTGCAGCCAGTTCGTCCAGGGCGTCGGGTTCTCGAACGGGTGCGCCGAGTTGACGTTGTAGAAGCCACCACCGTTGGTGCCGAGTTCCTTGATGACTTCCTGGCTCGCCACCGGGCCCCCCGGCAGCGTCTGGGTTCCTCCGGCGATCGTGCTGATCGTGTGGTAGTCGGCGAAGTTCTGGACCATGCCGGCCGCGACGAACACGATGGCGAAGAGCACAGCGAGGGGCAGCAGGATGCGCACCGCGATCCGGGTCAGGTCGACCCAGAAGTTGCCGAGCCGATCGGTGTTGCGGCGGGCGAAGCCGCGAACCAGGGCGATCGCGACCGCGATGCCGACCGCGGCCGACGCGAAGTTCTGCACGGCCAGGCCGGCCATCTGCACGACGTAGCCCAGCGCGTTCTCCCCGGAATAGGACTGCCAGTTGGTGTTGGTGACGAAGCTGACCGCGGTGTTCCAGGACTGGTCGGCGGTCATCCGCGGCACCGCGTAGGGATGGCCGAAGCGGTCCTGCAGGCGCAGGAAGAGGTAGAGGAAGACGATCGAGACCAGGCTGAACGACAGCACCGAGCGCAGGTACCGGCCCCACGACTGATCCGAGTCCGGGTCGATACCACCGGCTCGGTAGGCGGCGCGCTCGACGCTCAGGTGATGCTCGGTGCTCAGGACGCGGGCGATGTAGTTTCCGAGCGGGCGGTGGACCAGCGCCAGGGCGGCGATGAGGGAGCCGCCAAAGAGCAGCCCGGCCGCAGTGGAACCCATCAGAACTTCTCCGGCCGGATCAGGGCGACCACGAGGAAGGCCACCAACAGGACCGAGAGGATGAGACCGGTCAGGTTCTCCGCGGTCACAGTCGTTCGGCCCCGTTGGCGCACAGCGCGAGCAGGCCCATGAGCACCAGCGTCAGCAGGATGAATTCGACGTCTCTCACTGCATCTCCATCGGCAACGGGATCACCGCATCCCTCGGGTTCCCTGACCGAGTCCGGCCAGGGCCACCGCAGTCAATCGCGGCGGGAACCGTCGGTCCGGCCGTCCTCACGTCCTCCTCACGAACGCCCCGCGCGATCCTCACGACTCGCTACCGCGCGCCCGCCCCGCGACCGGTCACGGCCGGGCCGGCCGGCCGGGGGCGCGAATCCTCACGCTTTCTTCACGCCCGACCCGATCGATCGCTCGTTCGCAACTAGCGTCGGGCCGGGCGGGCACCGATTCACCTCGCCCGGGAGAGGGGCCTCGGGCACGGGCGACATCGGTAGCGAGCAGCAACTCATCGAGGTGCTTTTCGTTCCCCGGGCGGACCGGCGGGCCAGACCGTTCGATCCGGTCGAGGCCAGCTCGGCTCCGGATCGCCACCCGGGCGGGGTCACCCCGGAACCCGCGGTCGGCGACACTGCTCCTGCCGATCCGTACGTCGCGCGGTCAGGTCGGTAGCGGCGTGGCGGCGCGTTCGACGCAGCCTTACGCGGGATTCGAACCGCGGGTCGGCCAGGTCGAGGCCCTCCGCACCTTCCGCATCGGAGCCGACGGATCGCTGTACCCGCTCTACGTCGACTCGGCCTGGTCCGACGGTGAGAACGTCGCCCGGTGCCGGGCGGTGCGCCCGCTCGACGATGTCGCGACATCCTCGCATCCAGACGATGTTCCGCACCCGAACTGCACCTGCGGCTTCTACGCCTACGCGAACGAGGGCGAGGCCGCGGACAACCCGCACGCCCGCCACGTTCTCGCGGTAGTGGCAACCTGGGGCCGGATGGTGGCTGGTACCCGCGGCGTCCGGGCCGAACGGGCCGCCATCGAGGCCGTGTGGTTCTCGGCGGCCGTCCCGCGGGATCTGGCGGCCCGGGTGGCTGCCCGCTATCCGGGTGTCGCGGTGTAAGAGGACCGGACGGCCATGCTGGTCGAGCACCCGGCGACCCGGCTGGATTGCTACGCCCACCCGGCGGCGACCACGACGGCGGCGCGGACCGGCTTCGGTCTGGCCGGGCTGAGCGCCGTGGTCATCGGAGCGCTGCCGTCGGGTTGGATCCTCCACCACGGCGACGCGCGCCTGGCCTGGCTGGCGGCGCTCGCAGTCTTCGCCGGCGTCGCCCTCTTTCGACGATCGAATCGAGGCGACCGGCGAGACCGGGGCAGAACGCTGCTCAGCCTGGCGCTCGTGCTCTGGTTGCTCGCCCCGTTCGCCGGGACGGTGGCCTTCCTGCTGCTGCGCCTGCCGCTGCTGGAGATCGCCTGCCTGGCCGGGCTGGTCCGAAGGCGGGAGAACCGCGCGGCTCGTTGCTTCCCCGCCCCCCTCGGACTCCGCGCGTACTGAGAGCGCCAGGGGAGCCCAGCCGGGGCCGACTGTGTCGCCCGCCAAGGCCGGGCGAGTCATCGAAGCGCCGGACCTGGGACACTGGACCCCCGTGACCGTCGTGATGGGTGTCGAGACCTCGTGCGACGAGACCGGCGTCGGCTTCGTGCGGGACGGTGTGCTGCTAGGCGACGCGCTGGCCACCAGCATCGACGAGCACGTCCGCTTCGGCGGGGTGGTCCCGGAGATCGCGGCGCGGGCGCACGTCGTCGCCCTGGTCCCGACGGTCCACGCCGCGCTGGTCGACGCGGGGCTGGCCCTGTCGGAGGTGGGTGCGATCGCGGTGACCGCCGGGCCTGGACTGGCCACCGCGCTGCAGGTGGGCGTGGCCGCGGCCAAGGCCTACGCAAGCGCCCTCGACGTCCCGCTCTACGCCGTGCATCACCTGGCCGGTCATGCCGCGGCCGACACCCTTGAGCACGGCCCGCTTCCGGCGCGCAGCATTGTGCTGATCGTTTCCGGCGGCCACACGTCGCTGCTCTACGTGGAGGACCTGGTCCGCACGCCGATCGAGCATCTCGCCGACACCCTCGACGACGCGGCCGGCGAGGCGTTCGACAAGGTGGCCCGAGTGCTCGGCCTGCCTTATCCGGGGGGACCGTCGATCGACGCGGCCGCGGCCACCGGTGATCCCACCGCCGTCGCCTTTCCCCGTCCCCTGACCGGTCGCGGCGACGACCCGCTCGGGTTCTCCTTCTCCGGGCTGAAGACCGCGGTGGCCCGCTACGTCGAGCGTGGACCCGCATCCGGGGTGACGACGGCAGACATCGCGGCCAGCTTCCAGGAAGCCGTCGCCGACGTGCTCACCGCCAAGGCCGTACTCGCCTGCCGGCAACGAGACGTCGACACCCTGGTGATCGTCGGCGGCGTCGCGGCCAACCGGCGGGTGCGGTCCCTGGCCGCCGAGCGCTGCGCAACCGCCGGTGTCGACCTGCGCATCCCGCCCATGCGCCTGTGCACCGACAACGGGGCGATGATCGCCGCAATCGGTGACCTCCTGGTGCGGGCCGGCTGTGCGCCGTCACCCCCGACCTTCCCCGCCACTCCTACGGTCCGGCTCGACCGCGCGCAGCTGAGCTGGTAGCCGCCGTCGGCCGCCCGGACCTCACCCCGGCGGGACGGCAGCTGTGCCCGCCGGAAGCAGCACCAGCGTGGCCGGGCGACCTAATGGACGGCGAAGCGAGCGGCGGACAGAAACTCGATCGGTTGGGGCGTCGAACCGGTCAGGGCGAGGTCGGCCAGGATCTCGCCCACCACCGGCGTGAACTTGAATCCGTGACCCGAGCAGGCCGACGCCACGACCACGCGGTTGTCGCCGCCCGGGAGGTGGTCGATCACGAAGTGCTCATCCGGCGTCAAGGTGTAGAGGCACACCTTGGACTGCACGTGCGGGCCGGCCGCAGCGGGGATCCGGTCGGCCAGCAGCTGCCGCATCTCCTCCTCCTCGGCCGGGCTGACCCGGCGATCGACGGTGTCGGGGTCGACGTTCGGACCGCGGTGGTGGAAGCCAACCTTCACCCCGTTGCCCGCCGCGCCGATGACGGGAAAGCCGTAGATCTCGTCGCCCGGGCCGGTCGAGAAGATGAAGACCGGAAACCGATCGGGTGCGAAGTCGGCGGCGCTGGTGAGCGGCGCCAGGTAGTGCATCACCCGCCGTCCCACGCGCAGCGGGACGCCGAGCCGCGGCGCGAGCTGCGCCGTCCAGGCTCCGGCCGTGATCACCAGCTTGTCGGCCCGGACCTCGTCGTCACCGGTCTCGACGACGACGCCGGTCGAGTCGGTGTGCCACCCGGTCACGGTGGTGTGAAAGCGCAGCTCGGCGCCGTCGGCGGCGGCCAGTCGCAGGTGCGTGCGGACGGCGGCCTCCGGGCTGACGTACCCGGCGTCGGCCTCGTACACCGCCAGCTCGCCGGCGCGGAGTCGGAACTGCGGATAGCGACGCGCCATCGTCGGTCGGTCGAGGACCTCGTGGGGCAGGCCCCACCGCTCGACGCTGGCCAGGGTGCCGGAGACGACAGCCGATTCCGGCGCACCGATCATGAGAGCACCGGTGCGGACGAACAGCTCCTCGTCGACGGCGCGCGACAGTTCGGCCCAGAGCTGGTACGAGCGACGCAGCAACGGCACGTAATCCGGATGCTCGAAGTAGGCCATCCGCACGATGCGCGTGTCGCCGTGGCTCGAGCCCTGCGCATGGACCGGTCCGAAGCGCTCGAGTCCGAGTACCCGCGCCCCGCGCCGGGCCAGCTGGCGCGCCGCGGCCGAGCCGTGCCCGCCGAGGCCCACCACGATCACGTCGTACGTGTCGCTCACGTCGTCATGGTGTCATCCGCTCGGCGGCTCGAGGTCGACGGCTCGAGGTGGACGCCTGCGGGTCGACATCTCCGCGTCGACTGACGCCTCGAAGGAGCAGGCCGACGCCCACGGCGGCGATCGCGACGACGAGACCGCCGGTGAGCAGCGTGGCGTGGATGCCGTCGACGAAGGCGCCCGCGGC
>JALZBL010000127.1 GCA_030947395.1 Actinomycetota bacterium
GGGCGCGCTGGGCCGGGATCGGTGTCGCCCTCAGCCCGGTGCTGTTCGTCATTTCCGGCTACCACGGCAACACCGACCCGCTCTTCTGCGCCCTGCTGGTCCTCGGCGCCTACTTGCTGGTCGACCTGCGCCGGGCGGCCACGGCCGGCGCAGTCGCCGCGCTCGCGGTCGGCATCAAATTGGTGGCCGTGGTCGCGGTGCCTGCACTGCTGGTCATCGCCGTGCGCCAGGGCCGCCCCGCGTTCGTGCGTTTCGGAGCCGGTCTGGCTGCGGTGCTCGGGCTGACGTGGAGCGCGGCCGTCGTTCGGCAGTGGGGTGCGGTGCGGTCCCACGTGCTGGAGTACGCCGGCAGCAACGAGCGGCCGCAGTGGGGGCTGGTCCAGCTCGGTCACTGGCTCGGCGACCCGGGTTGGGTTTCCCGGCTCACCGGCGACGGCCGGTTCGTCGTCGTGGTCCTCTGCGCGGGTGTGGCGGCCGGGCTGGCCTGGTACCGCCCGGCGCGCGGTATCGAGACGGTCGCATTGGCGCTGGTCGCGTTCCTCTTCCTGAGCCCGGCCTTCGGCTCGCAGTACTTGGCCTGGGCCGTGGCCGCGGCCTACCTGCTCGACCGGGCGTGGGCCACGGTGTTCAACCTGGCCGCCGGCGCCGTCCTGCTGGAGACCTACACCCGGTGGAACGGCACCGTGCGCTGGAACTACGCCAACCAGTGGGGATTCGACCACGTGGAGGTGGCCGCTCTGTTCGGGTGCTGGATCGTCCTGGCCGCGGTGCTGATCCAGGGCGCGCGGGCCTTGCTCGGCCCGCCGCCGAGGGCGGTCGGGTCAGGGGCGGCCGAGGCTGCGGTAGTGCCAGCCGGCCGCCCGCCACTGCACGGGGTCGAGCACGTTGCGGCCGTCGACGATGTTGCGCTGGGCGACGAGCTGGCCGACGGCCTGCGGTGACATCGAGCGGAACTGCGCCCACTCGGTGAGCAGCAGTACGACGTCGGCACCGGTCACCGCGTCGGTCAGCGAGTCGGCGTAGCCCAGCTGCGGGTGCAGCAGCCGGGCGTTGGGCATGGCCTGCGGGTCGTACAGCCGCACTTTGGCCCCGCTGAGCTGCACCGCCGCGGCCACGTCCAGCGCGGGGGAGTCGCGGATGTCGTCGGAGTTGGGCTTGAAGGCCGCGCCGAGTACCGCGACCCGCGCGCCGTCGAGCGATCCGGCCATCACCTCCCGGGCCAGGTCGACCGTGCGGGCCCGGCGGCGCTGGTTGATGTCGTCGATGTCCTTGAGGAACGAGACCGCCTGATCGACTCCGAGTTCCTCCGTCCGGGCGATGAACGCCCGGATGTCCTTTGGCAGGCAGCCACCGCCGAAACCGAGGCCGGCATTGAGGAACCGGCGACCGATGCGCGCGTCGTGCCCGATCGCGTCGGCCAGCTGGGTGACGTCGGCCCCGACCGTCTCGCACACCTCGGCCATCGCGTTGATGAAGGAGATCTTGGTCGCGAGGAACGAGTTGGCCGCGACCTTCACCAGCTCGGCCGTCGGGAAGTCGGTGACGATCACCGGGCTGCCGGCGGCGATGACCGGTGCGAACGCCGCCCGCAGCTGCTGTTCGGCCCACGCCGACTCGACCCCGAACACCAGCCGGTCGGGGTGCAGGGTGTCCTCCACCGCGAACCCCTCACGCAGGAACTCCGGATTCCACGCCAGCTCGACGTCCGGGTGACCCGAGCGCGCGGTGAGCACCTGCTGCATCCGCTGGGCCGTCCCGGCCGGCACCGTCGACTTGCCGACGACGAGCGCGCGCCGCTTCAGGCGCGGGGCGAGAGCGGCGAAGGCGGTCTCGACGTAGCTCAGATCAGCGGCGAAGGAGTCCTTGCGTTGCGGCGTGCCGACGCAGACGAAGTGGACGTCGGCGAACTCGGCGACCTCCTCGACCGACGTCGTGAACCGCAGCCGGTCGGTACCGACGTGCTTGGCGAGCAGCTCGGGCAGTTCGGGCTCGAAGAACGGCACCCGGCTTGCGGTCAGAGACCGGACCTTGGCCTGGTCGACGTCGAACCCGATCACCTCGAAACCCAGCTCGGCCATGCAGACGGCGTGGGTGGCGCCCAGGTATCCGGTGCCGATGACGGACAGGCGCGGACGGTCGGACACGAGGCTCCTTCGGGCGATTGGCCGGTGGTGGATCTCGGCGCCGAGACAGGAGCGGAGCCTAATCTGTAGCCATGGCCCTCGACCCGGACTTCGAGTTCTACCGGCTCTCCGACGAGCACCGGATGCTGCGGGCCGCGGTGCGCGAACTGGCCGACGACCGCATCGCCCCCCGCGCGGCCGAGACGGATGAGACCGCGCAATTCCCGTGGGAGGTCTACGACGAGCTGGTCCGGGCCGGGTTCCACGCGGTGCACATCCCCGAGGAGTACGGGGGCGCCGGAGCGGACTCCCTGGCCACCGTGCTCGTCATCGAGGAAGTGGCTCGGGCGTGCGCGTCGTCCTCGCTCATCCCGGCGGTGAACAAGCTCGGCACGATGCCGCTGCTGCTCTCCGGCTCGGACGAGCTCAAGAAGCAGGTCCTGCCAGAGGTGGCCGAGGGCACGGCGATGTTCTCCTACGCGCTGTCCGAGCGGGAGGCCGGTTCGGACGCCGCGGCCATGCGCACCCGGGCCGAGAAGACGGCCGACGGCTGGGTGCTCAACGGGTCCAAGTCGTGGATCAGCAACGCCGGCGTGTCGACGTACTACACGGTCATGGCGGTCACCGACGCATCACGTGGGTCCAAGGGCATCTCGGCCTTCGTCGTCCACCGCGACGATCCAGGCTTTTCGATCGGCAAGAAGGAGCGCAAGCTCGGCATCAAGGGCTCGCCGACCTGCGAGATCTATTTCGACGATTGCGTGATCCCGGTCGATCGCATCGTCGGCGAGCCCGGCACCGGGTTCACCACCGCCCTGCGCACCCTGGACCACACCCGGCTGACCATCGGCGCCCAGGCGCTCGGCATCTCCCAGGGTGCGATCGATGCGTCCCTGGCCTACGTGAAGCAGCGCCGCCAGTTCGGCCGCCCGATCAGTGACTTCCAGGGCGTGCAGTTCATGCTGGCCGACATGGCCATGCGCAACGAGGCGGCCCGGCAGCTGGTGTACGCCGCCGCGGCCAAGGCCGAGCGCGGCGAGCCCGACCTGACCTTCAGCTCGGCCGCGGCCAAGTGCTTCGCGTCGGACACCGCGATGGCGGTGACCACCGACGCGGTCCAGCTGTTCGGCGGTTACGGCTACACCAGCGACTTCCCGGTCGAACGGATGATGCGCGACGCCAAGATCACCCAGATCTACGAGGGCACCAACCAGATCAACCGCATGGTCATGGCCCGCCAGCTGCTGAAGTAGGTCGTCGCTCGTCGCCGCCGCCGGCGGGCCGCCCGGGCGGCGGCTCGAATACGGCGGTCAGCCGAGCGGCGCGGGCGCTGGTGAACACGTCCTCCAGCCAGACCGGCGTGCCGTCGGCTCCGGACAGGGGCATCCGCCAGTTCGGGTATTCGCCGAGCGTGCCGGGCTGATTCTGGATGCGGCGCTCGCCGACGGCATCGGTAAGGGCCACGCCGAGCAGGCGCGCCGGCGTGAGCGTCAGGAACCGGTGCAACGCCAGGACGGTCTCCTCGAGGCCGGCGGGCTCGGCCAGCAGTCCGAGGTGGTGCAGCTCCTGGCGCCAGGACTCGCGCTCGGCCTCGTCGACGGCCAGTTCCTCCTCCAGCGGCCGGGTCAGCAGCCCGAGCGCGGCGCGTAGGCGGACGTGGTCGCCGGCCAGGTAGCCGGTGGTCGGCGGCAGGTCGTGTGTCGTCACCGAGGCCAGGCTGTCGGCCCGCCAGGCGGCCGGGGGACGGGGCGCGCCGCCCCCGTCGTAGTCGCGCTCGAACCACAGGATCGACGTGCCCAGGATGCCGCGCTCGGACAGGTAGTCCCGCACCCACGGCTCGACCGTCCCCAGGTCCTCGCCGACGACGATCGCGTCGGCCCGGTGGGCTTCGAGGGCCAGGATGCCGATCATCGCGTCGTGGTCGTAGCGAACGTAGGTGCCCGCGGTCTCGGCCATCCCGGCCGGGATCCACCACAACCGGAACAGCCCGATCACGTGGTCGACCCGGATGCCGCCGGCGTGACGCAGCACGGCGGCCACCGTCTCGCGCAGCGGTGCATAGGCCAGCTCCTCCAGCCGGTCGGGGCGCCACGGCGGTTGCGCCCAGTCCTGCCCGGACTGGTTGAACGCATCGGGCGGGGCGCCGACCGTGGTGCCGGTGGCGAAGACGTCCTGGTGGCGCCAGGAGTCGGCTCCGCGCGGATGGACGCCGACCGCCAGATCGTGCACCACTCCGAGCGCCATCCCGGCGTCCAGCGCCGCAGCCTGAGCGGCACCGAGCTGCTCGTCGAGCTGCCACTGCAGCCAGCGGTGGAAATCGAGCGCCGCCTCGTGCTCGGCCCGGAACCGAGCCACCTCCGGGAGGTCGGGACGGCGCAGCTCGTCCGGCCAGGACGTCCAGTCGGCGCCGTGGCGCTCGACCAGTGCGCACCAGGTGGCATAGTCCTCCAGCCCGGCGCCCTCGCGGCGGCAGTAGGCCCGGAAGGCGATCTCGCGCCCGGGGGAACGCGGTTGCGCGGCGACGACGGCCAGTGCCTCGCGCTGGGCCGCCCACGCGGTGTCCCGGTCGATGCGGTCCGCTGCATCGAGGGCGGTCCGGACGCCGTCGTGCAGGCCGTCGATGCGGCGCCGCGCAGCGGCATCTAGCGCGGCGAACTCCGGCCCGCGCTGAACCCGCAGGTAGATCGGGTTGGCGAAGCGCCGGCTGGCCGGCAGGTAGGGCGACGGTTGCATCGGGGCCACCGGCTCGGCGGCGTGCAGCGGGTTGACCAGCACGAAGCCCGCGCCGTGCGCGGCCGCGGACCATACGGCCAGGTCGGTCAGGTCGGTGAGGTCGCCCACGCCCCAGGAGTCGCGGGAGCGCACGCTGTAGAGCTGGGTGGTCAGGCCCCAGGCCCGTCTCGACCCGAGCCGCCGCGGGGGCTTCAGGCGGCGCGGGGTCACGATGAGCACGGCGGCCACCTCGGTCGTACCGCTTCGGGCCCGCAGCGGGTGGTAGCCCAACGGCAGGTCGCTCGGGATGGCGAAGCTGGCTTCGCCGACCAGCCGGCCGGCCACGTCCTGCGGCGGTGTCCAGTTCTCCAGCTGCACCAGTCCTTGCCGGCGGGATCCGTCCTCGAGATCCACCCACACCTCGACCGGGTCGCCGTGCGGGACGTGGACCCAGCATTGCCCGCCGTCGCCCTGGCGCACCACGGTTACCGGGGCGAGGGTGCGGTTCCAGTGCGCCAGGTGACGGGCCTGGAGGGCACCGGCCACCGCCGCCGGGCTGGTGGCCTCGACGCCGAGCGCGGCGAGCACCGCGACCAACGTCTGCGGCGCGACGAGGGTGTGCCGGCCCCGCCAGTCCCAGAACTCGGTGGCGATACCGTAGGCGGCGGCCAACTCCTCGAGCGCCCCATCTCGTTCTGGCAGGTCGGGCCCGGCCACGGAATCGGCCCTTCCCTCGGATGACTCTGGCGCGGTCACCCTAATTGCCAAAGCCCACCCGTTCGGATCGGGCGTCGGTTACGTTCGCGCTCGTGTCGACAACCGGCCGGGTTTCGGTGCGGGCCCTGCCCGACGTCCTCACCCGGCCCCACGAGCTGGCCGGGCGGCTCTCGCCCCACGGGGCCGTCGTGCTCAGTGGAGCGTGGGCGGGTGGCGGCGCGATCGTCGCCGACTCCCCGATCGCGGTGGCCGAGGGGACCGACCCGTTCACCGTCCTGGATGAAGCGATCGGCGACCCGTTGGACGCGCCGCCCGGCACCGTGGGCGGCGGCTGGTTCGGCTGGTTCGGGTTCGCCGCCGGCAACCCTGCCCCCGACGGGCCCGAAC